>DAOWEB010000406.1 GCA_030638735.1 Spirochaetaceae bacterium | reverse complement strand
TGGAATAAGCTACGATCCTGTATCTAAACTAAATTTGAAGATATCCGGAGCTGCAGGTTGGGGACTGGGTATTTATCAGGGATCAGTAGGAAGTAATCCTTTAGGATCTGTACGTACATCCCTATCCTTTAGATTTTCTCCTTCATTCAGTTTGGGAATAAATGCATCCTATAAGTATATTTATGGAATTTACAATGGGATGAGTGCAGGGCTGACAATTAGTTTTGTTCCTGGTTCAGGTTATGAAAAATCAAATATTATAATTCCGGAAATACAGTTTGATCCTGTTTTTCCTGTATTTTATTCATACTATGATGAAAATCCCCTTGGAGCAGTTGTAATACAGAATCTTGAAAACAGTTCTATAAAGAATGTCCGAATAAGCCTGCTTGTAAAACAATTTATGGACAGCCCAAAGCTGTGTGCTTCTATTCCGGAGATTGTAAAAAATGAAGAGATACGTGTTCCTCTTCTGGCATTATTTTCAGAAAGAATTCTAACCATAACTGAAGGGACAAAGGCCTCAGCAGATGTAATTATTCAGTATGATTATATGGGGACTGAGTTAACAAAAACAGAAACTGCTACAATACAGATGTATGATCGTAATGCCATGACCTGGGATGATGATCGTAAAGCGGCTTCTTTTGTCACGGCAAAGGATCCTGTAATACTACGGTTTGCAAAGAGTATAGCCGGTGAAACACGGAGTTCCGGTTCCAATGCAATAAATACTAACTTTAGAATAGGTATGGGGCTATTTCAGGCTCTGTCTCTGTACGGAATAAATTATGTTATTGATCCTAAAACACCCTACGAAGATTTTTCAAAAAACAAGTTTTCACTGGATTATCTACAGTTTCCAAGTCAGACCCTTACCTATAAGGCAGGGGATTGTGATGATCTTTCTATTCTATATTCCGCCTTGTTAAAGTCAGTTGGTATTGAAGCGGCCTTTGTTACTATCCCTGGTCATATATTTACAGCCCTTAGTCTGGATATGGATCCTGAGCAGGCAAAACGCACATTTCTGAACAGTGATGATCTTATATTTACAGAAAATAATACCTGGATTCCGGTAGAGATTACTATGATAAATGAAGGCTTCCTTAAGGCATGGAAAAAAGGCGCTGCCGAATGGAGATCGGCAGAAGGACAACAGGGATTTTTCCCCATTGATGAAGCATGGAAGGTCTACAAACCTGTTGGAAGCCCGGGAGGGGATGTTGTGGATGCGGTTCCGCCGGAATCAGTAAAGTTGTTGGATTCCTATAACAAAGAGATGAATGCTTTCGTTAAACGGGAAATTGAGGAGCAGGTGGCTGGCTTGAAAAGGCAGATATCAGGTTCAAACAACAATGTAAGATATATAAATCGCCTTGGTGTGCTTTATGCAAGATATGGATTGTATGATGAAGCCGCAGTAGAGTTTAAAAAAATATCCAGAAACTACGTTCCGGCAATGACAAACCTGGGGAATATCTATTTCCAGCAGCCGGATATAATGGCCGCTTTATCCTGGTACGGAAAAGCTTTGGATAAGGATCCGGAGAATAAGACAGCATTGTTGGGTTCTGCCCGGGCTAATTTTGAAATTGAGAACTATGGCTCTGTAAGAATGATCTATGCAAAACTGGAAGAGATTGATTCGAGACTGGCAGATAGATATGCATATCTGATATCGAAATCGAGTGATATGGAAAGGGCGTCTTCTGCTGTTTTTAGGGAAAGTGCTGTATGGGAGGAGGAGTAGGATGATGGCTAAACAAAATATATATAAATTGGGTTTTATAATTTCAATTGGGATAATAGTTATAATATTCTTGAGTACATTTTTTAGCTCCTGTGAGAATACTTTAATTGATGCTGTTGAAAAAGATATTCAAAATTTGGATGATATGAATATAGTATCTCTTACTTTGCAGGCAAGTCCCTCAAGTGGAGGTAAATTCCTGGATAGTAACGGTGACGAAATTACCAGTGATACTATTATTGTAAATAAAGATACTACAATTATTATAGAAGCTGTAGCAGAAACAGGCTATGATTTTTTAGAATGGAATGCCTCTTCATTAATTGAAAATAGGTTTGATCCCATAATCGATGTATCTATAACTGATTTTGATGCTACTATAACAGCAAATTTCACTCCACAATACTATGATCTTGTTATAAATTATAATAATCTTCAGGGGGCAGTTGATTATGATGGTGTTGAGATACCTGCTGGAAATTCTGTTTCTGCGCAGCATAGCCAATCGGAAACTTTAGAAGCTATTCCTGAGACAGGCTATATTTTTGATCAATGGATAGTTATTTCTGGTAATCCAACTTTTGCACCAAATGATTTAGAAGATTCCAGTGTCAGTATATCAATTATAGCTGAGGCAGAAATATCAGCTACTTTTATAATAGCACCTACACCTAAAATGGAAATAGAACAGGGAGGTAATTCTATTATCCATTCTTCAGGAGCATATGATTTTGGAACCATATTTATGGATACTTCCGGGTCTGAAATTTCTTTTATAATTTATAATACAGGGGAAGATAATCTGAATCTTGATGGGGGGCCTATTATCCAGGTATTAGGTGGAAGTTCTGATATGTTTACTGTTAGTCAATTTCCTTCTATAGCCATTAGTCCAGGATTTTCCAGTGATTTTAAATTGCAATTTTCACCTAAAACAATAGGAGATGTATCTGCAACCATTTCAATTCCAAATACTGATCAAAGTAATGATCCTTATCAATTTACAGTTACAGGTTATGGCACTGGGATTAAGGAGGTAACTACGGATGGTTACTATGGTTATTATACCTCGTTATCTGTTAAAGGAGGATATATACATTCAGCCCTTGGAGGAGGTCCACCTCAGGGAGGTGATTGGACCTGGTATCTAAAATATGCAAGGTCAGCAGATAGTTGTATTAATTGGAGTATTGGGAATCTATTAAGTCATACTAAACCCATAGATATTGCTATCAGAGTAAGTGAACAGTACTCTAATTATGTTTTTACCTGTTTTACCATTCAGGAAGGATTTGTACTTAAATCTGCATATTCTACGGATAATGGTACTTCCTGGACAAATAATGCTAATTTTTCTGTGCCAACATACATGACAGATCGAGTTGATATGGATATTTCCGGTGGGAATACTGATTATTACTATATAGGGTATAATCAGTTGAATGTAGATCCATTGATAAAAAGATTATCTCTAAGAAGAAATACTATTGCAGGAAATTATTCTAATTGGGAAGATCATACTATTGATGATGGACCACATCCAGATTTTATTTCAATAGAAGGGGGTGGTACTTCCTATCTATATGTCTCCTACCAGAATCGTGATTCAAACAATCTTAAATTTGCACGATGCACAAATTTAAGTACCTATAATACATGGGATGTACAAATTCTTGATTCCTCATCAGCTACAGGGTTTTACAGCTGTATAGGCAGTAATGGTATATATATCTATGTAAGTTATTATGATGCTACAAATGATCAACTTAAATTTATAAGGAACACCAATTATGGTGTTTCAACATCCTGGAGCTCTCCTTCAGTTATAGATTTATCTGGAGGCAATATGGGCGAGTATTCATCTCTTGCTCTAGTTGGAAGCGATGATATCTATATCAGCTACTATGACAATACAAATAATAATCTTAAATTTGCCCGTTCATTAGATGGTGGAAATAATTGGTCAATTAAAACTGTTGATGATTCAGGTCTGGTTGCACCTGCGGAGACAGAAATAAAAGTGGATAGTGGTGTAATTTATATTGTTTATTCTACAGATATGGGTTCAGGAATCAGAAACCTTAAAATCGCAAAATCAATTGATGATGGGGATACATGGTAATGAAAATAGGGACGGAGGGTATAATTAGTTCATGAGCTACATTGAACGCATTAGTACTAAAAAGATCCTTAAATATATTGGGTTTTACCCTGTAACAGCTATATTGGGACCACGGCAGTGCGGAAAATCTACATTGGCAAAAAAATAATCAATTCCAGACCCAATACCATATATCTGGACCTGGAATTTCCAGGTGATTTGGCAAAATTACAGGATGCTTAAGCATTTTTCACATTAAATCAGGAAACTCTTATTTGTCTTGATGAAATTCAAAGACTACCGGAAATATTCCCTCTAATTCGCAGTATTGTTGACAGGACTGATAGTCCTTGTCAGTTTTTATTATTAGGCTCTGCTTATCCGGAATTATTACGACAGACATCAGAGACTCTTGCAGGAAGGATCGGTTATTTAAATCTTACCCCATTTACTATTATGGAACTTGAGTATGCAGAATTAAGGAGTCACTGGCTTAAGGGAGGTTTTCCAGGAAGTTATTTATCAGCAGATCATTATCTCAGTAGCTCATGGCGTGAAAATTTTATTAGAACCTTCCTTGAAAAGGATATACCAGCTCTTGGGTTTTCAGTATCTACTGAAAAGGTAAGAAGATTATGAATGATGCTGGCACATAGTACCGGGCAGATTTTAAATAAGAATAATCTGTCTGTTTCTCCTGGAATCAGCCAACCCACAGTGACATCCTATATTGAATTACCTGAAAATGAAATATACCCTTTAGGAAATAATATCCGTGTTTCATCAGTTCCATCTTTTATTGAATATGTTGATAAAATAGGATCGAAATCACTTCTTCTCCTTGGGAATTGCCGGTGTTGTAACGTTCCTGAGCAATGGTAGTAAAAATATTTTTATGCAAGCTCTTAACAAAAATATTATCTTCTGGTACACTGGAAAAAAATAGTTGGTTGTTTTTATCAACCTACCAGAGGTTTTAATGAAGAATATTGAAAAGTTCCCGTCAGATTTTGTTTGGGGAACAGCAACAGCCAGTTATCAGGTAGAAGGTGCATATAATGAAGATGGCAGAGGGCTTAGTATATGGGACACTTTTTCAAAAACAAAAGGTAAAGTATTGCATGGCCATAATGGTGATACAGCCTGTGATCAGTATCACCTTTATAAAGATGATGTAAAATTAATGAAGAAACTTGGTATAAAATCCTATCGCTTTTCAATTTCCTGGTCCAGAATTTACCCTGAAGGAACTGGCAGAATTAATAATGAAGGAATACAATACTATAAAAATCTATGTGATGAGCTTCTTGGTGCAGGAATAGAACCCTGTGTAACCCTTTATCACTGGGATCTCCCCCAGGTTCTGGAAGATAGAGGTGGATGGAGAAACAGGGACACTGCCAAACATTTTGCTGAATATGCTGAGACTGTTTTTAATGAATTGGGCAGCAGGGTTAAAATGTGGATTACATTGAATGAACCCTTCTGTTCTGCAATGCTTGGTCATGCTACAGGAGAGCATGCACCTGGAATAAAAGATCTGAATATTGCCTATAAAGTTCTCCATAATTTATATCTGGCCCATGGTCTTGCAGTTAAAAGGTTCCGCCAGGGTAAATATAATGGACAAATAGGAATTTCCCTTAATCTGGATAGACCTCGACCAGCTTCAGACAGTATGGAAGATAAGAAAGCAGCAGAAATTGCAGAGATAAAAGGTTCAAGGTTATACATTGATCCACTTTATGGAAGAGGATATCCTCAGTGGCTTTTTAGTAATGATCTGGATTTTAATCCAGAGGTACAAGAAGGTGACATGCAGATAATTGCACAGGAACTGGATTTTATAGGACTCAATTATTATACAGAGCAGGCTGCTGTTTTTAATAGTGATAATAACTGGAAAGCACAAAAAACAGATTTAAAAAAATCTGAAATGAATTGGGATATTGTACCGGATGGTCTTACCCGATTATTAGTCTGGATATCTGAAAATTACAGAAATCCTGAAATCTATGTTACAGAGAATGGCGGAGCATTTATAGATAATCTTTCTGCCGATAATACAGGCTGTAAAGACCCTGATAGGATAAGTTATCTTAAATCTCATTTTTCTGCATGTAAAAATGCAATAAATAGAGGTGTTAATTTAAAAGGTTATTATTTATGGTCTTTTCTGGATAACTTTGAATGGGCTTTTGGTTATACAAAACGTTTTGGAATTACATATGTGGACTTTGATACACAGGCACGAATTCCGAAGGATAGTTTTTATTTTTATAGAGATTATATTTTATCAGATGGACTGGTCGGAAGCAAGCTTCCTGCTCGCCTATGCATCCTAAGGAGTGAATAGATGAAAATTCTGGTGAATCATCTGGGTTATGAACAGACAGGTTATAAACAGGCTGTTATTCAAGGCACCAGTAAGCAGAATAATTTTGAATGCAGGCTTATAGACTCCAATTCGGGTACTGTTGCTCTTATTTTGCCAGTTATGGAATCTGGTCCTGTGGATAAGTGGAAAAATTTTTTATACTGGAGAATTGATTTTTCAAAGTTTACGAATTCAGGTAGATTCTATTTACAAATAGAACTGGAAGAAAGCAGTATCCGATCGGAACATTTTCATATTGGTAGAAAACAAATTTTTAATAAAACATTTTCTGATGTTCTTGCTGGATTTAAAATTATGCGTTCATCCGGAAAATATGACCGTAGTGATTACAGTACCCCCGTTTTTGGATCAAAGAGTGAGAAACATGACCTTCATGGCGGCTGGTATGATGCTTCCGGTGATACCAGTAAATATTTAAGTCATCTTAGTTATGCCAACTATATGAACCCCCAGCAGACACCACTTGTTGTCTGGGGGCTGTTAAGTAGTTTAACTGAACTTGAAAAACAAAGTTTAAAAGAGGCAGATGTTTTTCGTGAAAGACTTATTGAAGAAGCTCTCCATGGTGCAGACTTTCTTGTTCGTATGCAGGATGACAGAGGTTTTTTTTATATGATCCTTTTTGATCAGTGGAATAAAGATATAGATAACCGAATAGTTTGCTCCTATTCGGGGCAGGATGGAAAACGATCAGAAAACTACCAGGCTGGCTTTCGACAGGGAGGAGGAATGGCAATAGCAGCACTTGCCAGAGTAAGTTCTCTAAATATTGATGGGGATTTCTCTCAGAAAATATATCTAAAGGCAGCAGAATCAGGTTTTTTACATCTTCAGGAGCATAATTTAGAATACCTGAACAATGGAGAGGAAAATATTATTGATGATTACTGTGCCCTGTTTGCCGCAAGTGAATTATACAATGCAACTCCCAAAGATATTTATCTAAAGGCAGCAGAACAGAGAGCAGAAAAATTGGTTAACAGGCTTTCCAAAGATGAAAATTATACTAATTGGTGGAGGGCTGACTCTAAGGGTGATATTCCTTATTTTCATGCTTCAGATGCAGGAATGCCTGTTTTAAGTCTGTTAAGATTTATTGAGGTAATTCCTGATTCCGGTTTGAAAGAGGTAGTTCTTGATGCAGTAAAGGCTTCATTAAACCTTGAACTGTCTCTTAGTTCTGAGGTCAATAATCCTTTTGGTTATGCAAGGCAGTATGTTAAGGGATTGAATTCGGAGTATAGATCATCTTTTTTTATTCCTCACGATAACTGGTCCGGGTATTGGTGGCAGGGAGAAAATGCACGGATTGCTTCTCTTTCTGCAGCTGCATTATCTGCCTCTTCTTATTTCAAATTAGATACGGCTTTTGTAAAAAGTCTTGGTGAATACTCTCAGAATCAGCTTAACTGGATACTGGGTCTTAATCCATATGATATATGTATGGTTCAGGGCTTTGGAAGGAATAATCCGGAATATGAGAGTGAGTGGAGAAACTTCCCCGGAGGAATAGTTAATGGAATAACTTCCGGGTTTAAAGATGAAAGAGATATTGATTTTCTTCCATCAGAGGCTTCAGATAAAGGCGACCATAGATGGCGATGGAGTGAACAATGGCTGCCCCATGCCATATGGTATCTTGTAGCCCTAAGCAAATTCGGGTTGTCCAATTAGTATGTACTTCTTAGATCTCTGATATTTAATCTATTTTTCTGCTTATCTAAATCTGTTTTATTATCTGGTCTGAAATTTATAGTCTTTTTCTGACCGGGTAATAGCAGGAATCCTGAATCACTAAACTTACCCTGAATATCCAATTCCGGCTGCACGTAAAATGAAGGAACGCTGGAAGTTATTGTCAAATTTAAAATATTATCAGATTTGTTTATTTCTGTATTAAAAACAGCTTTTTTTAGATTGCATTCTCTGGGAAGGGCAAAGAAAGTATAGTTATTTAAACTTAAATCAGATCTGTTTAATGAAGCAATAATAAAATTTTCTGTCTGATAAAGTTTATCATCCGGAATAATATATTCATAAAGTTTTGTTGATGTATCACTTCTTAGTTCTACTTTCTGTTCGATTTTTTCAAGAATAGTTCCATCAAATCCCATTATTTCTATTGTTAATAATCCTGAAATTATTAGATCAGTATCATTTAAACCGTATATCTCTACTTTTTTCTTATCCTTACTAAACACTGACAGATGTATGGGCTTGTAAAATTCTTTTGCAGCATAGTGGAGCAGTTTCCATTTTCCGGAATATTCTATTGATGACCATGAAGCAACCGGCCAGTTATCATTCAGCTGCCAGTAAAGAGTTCCCATGCAGATTGGACGCATAGCTCTCCAGTATTCAATTGCAGTTCTTATTGCATAGGCCTGCTGCACCTGACTTAAATACAGGAAATTTTCAAAATTTTCAGGAAAACGAAAATATCTGATAATCGAGGATGTTATTATACTGTTTCCTCTGTTATTTTTCTGATGGTGGATCAAATCCGGAGAACTGATATTAAGCTGATCTTTGCCGGCAAAACTTTTAACTGTATCAATTCCCGGAAAAGACTGATACCCGAACTCAGAACAGAACCTTGGAATAATATCGTAGTAAGATTCGAATGGTTTCCCTTCGTGCCATACACTCCAGTAGTGCATATCTCCCTTACTGTCATCGTGCCAGTTATCAGAATAGTCACCTTCTCCTGCAGAAGGTGAGCTTGGCCACCACTTGCGATCGGGGTCTAGAGATTTCACAAGTCTGCCTATTACTCCTTCATTAAGACGATCGTAATCAATAATGTATCTGTCTCTGTTTTTTAATGATTCGTCAAACCAGGTTAAAGCTCCAATATCCTCGTTATTTCCACACCATAATGCTACTGAGGGATGATCCTTTAAGCGGGTAATCTGATATCTGACTTCTTCCTCCACATTGTCTAAAAAATCACTATTAGCCGGATAGAGTGCGCAGGAAAACATGAAATCCTGCCATATAAGAATTCCTTTTTGATCACATATTTCATAAAAAATATTCTTTTCGTATTGTCCTCCACCCCATACTCTCAGCATATTCATGTTTGCTTCAATAACATCACTTAAGAGTGATTCATATCTTTTTTCAGTTTCATTTTCAGGAAGGGCATCCATAGGAATCCAGTTTGCGCCTTTTGCAAAAATATCTCTTCCATTTACTCTAAAAAACATTGAAGTGCCTGTTTTATCAGATTCATTTATTACTTCAATATTTCTAAATCCAATTTTTTTTGTTATTAATTGTTTCGGAGATTCAAGGGTAAGATCATATAATACCTGTTTTCCATATCCTGCAGGCCACCATAATTCTATATTTTCAGGGTTTATACTATGAGCAACATTATTATCTCCGCTTTTAAGATTTACAGTAATATTTTCAGATTTTCCATTAAAGCTTAAATTAAAATTTTCTGTAATAGTTTCGTAAGCAACCAGATTTATATTTACATCAATCCTCCATTTATTATCCAGGAGAATCTGTCTGGTTGTCATATTTTTAATATGATAACTCTTTGAATAATAAATAAAAACAGATCCGTATACTCCCCCAGTCATAATTGATGGTCCCCAGTCCCAACCGCTATGACATTGAGTTTTTCTAATAAGGTTTCTATGCGGGCTCTGAACCGGATATTTCATAAATGGAACAGGATAATTAAGTTTACCAGCTAAATTAATAGCTTCATTCTCCGGAGAGTGTATTTCAATTGTTAATTCATTATTTCCTGGAACAAGATTAGTTATTTTAAAATTGTATTCCTTAAAAGAATTGTCGCATTTACCTGTTTCCTGGCCATTTATTTTTATTGTGGCAATTGAATCAACTCTATCCAGATGAATGAAACAACTCTGATCATTCGGAAATGTATCTGGAATTATAAAGTTTTTACTGTATCTCCAGTTTTTTCTTCCAACCCACTGTACTTCAAGTTCATTTTTTCCCTTATATGGGTGGGGGATTATTTTATGCCGAATGAGAGTTGAAAAAATGTCTCCCGGAATATTGGCACTGTATGAATTACTCTCTTCATCCATAGTGAGTTGCCAGTTGCCGGAAAGTTCTATTATATTCATTTAAATTTTCCCCTTAATAAAAGTTAGTTTATCTTTAAACTAACTAGAATGTATATTGATTTTATACGGTAAATTATCAGAAATACAAGGCCTGGTTAAGATATATATGTAAAATAGTAAATTATTAGTTGACAAAAACAACCAACCATGAGAATATACTGAAAGTTAGATTATAAAGCAACCAACAGGAATTTATGGCAGTAATAAAAAGAACAAAACTAAACAATACATTAAGAATCTTGAGAGAAATATGGCTTGCCCAGTCTATAAGCAGAGTAGAGATTGCCAAACATCTTAAATTAAATAAATCCACAGTTACCCATATAATAAATGAGTTAATTGAAAATAAAGTTGTTTTTCAGGCAAAGGAAGGTTCTCCCAGTCCAAAAGGAGGACGAAAGCCTGTATTTCTTAATTTAAATGATAAATTTGGTTATGTAATTGGTATAGAGTTGCGACCGGAGGCTTATACGGTAGTCGCTGTTGATCTTAACGGTAGAATCCTTTTTTCCAAATCAGAAGCAATGGTAATTAATAATTTGAACTT
>DAOWEB010000226.1 GCA_030638735.1 Spirochaetaceae bacterium | reverse complement strand
TAGCTGAGAATGAAAATGAGATTCTAACTAGACTAATGTTTGCTACAGTTGGCACCTCATTGAATGTTGATGAATATCCTACTATAGCACGTTTTGCAACAGAGCATGGTGCAAGATGGATGATGGAAAGGTTAAAATTTTTAAAGGATTTCGGGTACAGCATAATGATGCCCTGGGTCCTGCAAAAGGGGGCATTAGGTTTCATCCCCAGGAAACAATCGATACGGTTAAGGCATTGGCAATGTGGATGACGTGGAAATGTGCCATTGTAAATATTCCCCTGGGAGGAGCAAAAGGTGGAATTATATGCGATCCTCACAATCTTAGTTTAAGAGAACAGGAAAGGCTCTGTCGCGGTTGGGTAAGGCAAATGGCAAGAAATATCGGTCCTCTTCTTGATATTCCGGCTCCTGATGTTATGACAACGGGACAGCATATGCTTTGGATGCTTGATGAATATGAAATTATTTATGGAGGGAGATTCCCAGGAGCTATTACCGGTAAACCTGTGGGGTTAGGCGGATCAATAGGAAGAATCGAAGCTACTGGCTATGGTTTAATATTTACAGTCAGGGAAGCATTAAGAGAACTTGAAATAAGAATTGAAAATACCACAGTAAGTGTTCAGGGTTTTGGTAATGTAGCCCAATATGCTATAGAAATGTATACAAGACTGGGTGGAAAAGTAATCCTGGTTTCATGCTGGAATCAGGAGAGCGGAGAATCAAGAGCTTTTAGAAAAACAGAAGGAATCAACTTAAGTGAATTAAGAGCAATTACAGATAATTTTGGGGAAATTAACAGAGAAAAAGCTGTAAAACTGGGATATGAAGAATTACCAGGAGAAAAATGGATAGAACAGGATGTTGATATTTTGATACCAGCAGCCCTTGAAAACTCTATTACCAGTACAAATGCTGATTTTATAAGTAATAAAGTGAAAATAATTGCAGAAGGAGCAAATGGCCCTACTTCAATTGAAGCAGATAAAATAATAGAGGAAAAAGGTATTTATTTAATACCGGACTTTCTTGCAAATTCAGGAGGTGTTATAAGCAGTTACTTTGAACAGGTTCAAAGCAATTCAAACTATTATTGGAGTAAAGAAGAAGTCTTAAGCAAACTTGATGTAAAAATTACTGATGCATTTATTAGTGTTAGTGATTTATCAAAAAAACAAAAGCTTTATATAAGGGATGCAGCATATATTTTAGCAGTTGATCGTGTTGCAAAAGCCTGCAGCGTCAGAGGCTGGACATAAATTTTTATGAAAAATATTTGTCCATTCTCACGCAAAACTTTTATGAAAGAGACTTATTCATACCTGGGGGAAGGTAGATTTGGAGGAAAGGCTGAAGGACTTAAAACACTTTACAATATATCAAATCATATAATATTTGACAGTTATCCTGAATTTGAGGTGACTATACCTGGAACAATTATACTTACCACTTCAATTTTTGATCAATTTATGAAACTAAACGATCTTTATCCAATTGCTTTATCAGATTTGAATAATCGACGAATAGCACATCAATTTCAAAAAGCTTCACTTCCTTCCAATATATTAGGAGATCTTAGGGCAATAGCCTCATATGTAAAAACACCTCTGGCAATACGATCATCCAGCCTCATGGAGGATTCGGCCAGAACTCCCATGGCAGGAATGTACACAACTAAAATGATTCCAGGTAATCAGGCAGACGAGGATACAAGGTTTTTAAAACTAACCGAAGCAATAAAACTTATTTATGCTTCAACTTTTTTTTCGGAACCTAAAAGTGCTATTAAGGCTACAGAAAATGATATAAAAAAAGAAAAAATGGCCATAATAATACAGGATGTTGCAGGATTGCTGCATAACAGACGTTTTTATCCTGATATTTCAGGAGTTGCCAGAACTTTCAATTATTATCCTACGGGACATTCAGAATCCAAAGACGGTGTAATAAGTCTTGCCCTGGGACTTGGCAAATTTATTGTTGATGGAGGGAACCCCTGGCCGTATACGCCAGCTTATCCCTCTTCTCCACCACCATATAATTCAGTTAATGACATGATGAAAAATACGCAAGTATATTACTGGGCTATTAATATGGACACTCTAAAAGAATATAATCCCATATCTGAGTCAGAATATCTTATAAAACTTACTCTCAAAGAAGCAGAGTACGACAATTCTCTTAAATATGCTGTATCAACATATGATCCATATTCTGACAGACTTGATTCAGGAATATCCGGAAAAGGACCAAGAATAGTAACCTTTTCACCTATTCTTCAAAATAAAGAACTTCCATTAAATGAGTTACTAATTGATTTAATGAAAATATGCAAGGATCTATTAAAGTCACAGGTAGAAATTGAATTTGCAGTTACTATTTCCAGAGATTCTAAAACAAAACATAAACTATCAATGTTACAGGTCAGGCCTTTGAATATCTCTGAAGAGGATATCTCTATAGATCTAGATAATATTTCTAAAGAGAATATAATTATAAAATCCAACAATTCCATGGGTAATGGGAAAATTGATAATATTAAAGATCTTGTATTTATTAATCCTGATGATTTTAACTTTAAAGACAGTAGAACAATTGCCAGAGAGATTGAAGTACTTAATAAACTAATGCTTGAAGAAAATAGAAAGTATATTCTAATTGGGTTTGGCAGATGGGGAAGCTCCGACCCCTGGCTGGGAATACCGGTTACCTGGTCAATGATATCCAGAGCAGGGGTAATTGTAGAAGCATCTCTTCATGGAAGGCCTGTGGATATGAGTCAGGGCTCCCATTTCTTCCATAATATTACAAATCTAAGAATACCATATCTGTGGATAGATGATTTTTCAGATGACTTTCTTACCTGGAACTGGCTTAATGGCATTTGTAAAGATACAAACCAAAAAATTGTAAAAAGGGTTACACTGATTAATCCTCTTAAAATATTAATAGATGGAAGGATACACACAGGGGTAATTAGTAAATGAAAAAAGTGGAACCCATGGATGCCTTACTAAGGGATCTTCAGGAACGAAGCAAAGAACTTAACTGCCTTTACCAGGTTGAAGAGATTCTACATAGAGAAGAACTTTCTCTGACAATTATGTTTAAAGAAATTGCCAATACCCTTCCCTCAGGATTTCAGTTCCCACAGATCGCACAATCTAAAATTATATACAGAAATATTGAATATAAATCTATAGATTATACAGAAACCAATTGTGAACTTAAAGCGGAAATAACCTACCAGAATAAAATCTCCGGTGAAATTATTGTTTCCTATAAACAGGAATCACCCCGGACGGCCTGTGTTCCTTTTCTTAAAGAAGAATCAAAGTTAATAAAAACCATTGCCGATCGAATTAGTTATGTCATTCTATACAGAGATCTTAAGGATGTTTTCTCAGAATGGCAGACGATGAAAAAAGATACCCGCAAAGAAATAGCCAGTGAATGGAGCATTATTCTTGATATGCTTAACAGGGCAGACAGAAATTTATATGTTTATATTTCTCAAAAAATGCTTCATTACCTCTGCTGGAATGGTATAAAAGAAGCAAAAGACCTGCTTGAAAAATATAACAATCAAAATAAACTTTACAAATCTACTCTAACAGCATATACCAACAGCCCTACAAATAAAGCAAGTATTGATTCACTAATACAGATAAGTAAAAAAATATTTAAAATTGCATCATCTTATCTTACCGATCAGCATATTCTTAATAATATCAAAAACTGGATAGAAGAGGATAAATCAAGATTTTTAGTTAAAGCACTGGATAATCAAAATTCTTCATTGGATACTATTATAAATGCAATAACAAGGTATAAGCATATAACTAACGAAGGAACAGTTCTTTCATCCAGTGCAGAAAAGGGGTTAAGAGTATCTCTAATACGGTACTTTTTTTCTGATCAGCTTGATTTTATTAAAATAGCAAAAAATCATATAAAAATAAAACATTACTATGACCTTATAGAAAAAATAGTCTACCCTTCGGATAGTCATGGAAGACTTGGAGGAAAAAGTTCCGGATTATTTCTGGCCATGCAGATACTTAAAGAAGTAAAAGACAATCATTTATTACAACAAATTAAAACTCCAAACACCTGGTATTTGACATCTGATGGTATGGTCAGTTTTATCCATTACAATAACCTTGAAGGGGTAATGGAACAAAAGTATAAAGACCTTGATGAAATCAATATTGAATATCCCAATATTGTACAAATTTTTAAAAACTCTTTTTTCCCTCCGGAGATTGAAAGAGGTCTGACAATGATAATTGATAACATTGGTGAAAAACCTATAATTGTACGTTCATCAAGTCTACTGGAAGACAGTTTGAAAGCTACTTTTTCAGGAAAATATAAAAGCCTCTTTTTAGCAAATACAGGTGATAAAGAAAAAAGACTGCATTCCCTAAAAGATGCTATTGCAGAAGTATATGCCTCAATTTTCAGTCAGGATCCAATTGAATATAGAAGTGAAAAAGAATTGCTTGACTTTAACGAAGAGATGGGAATTCTTATTCAGGAGGTAGTTGGTAATAAAGTAGGAAAATATTTTTTCCCCAGCTTTGCCGGCGTTGCATTCAGTGAAAATAATTTTAGATGGTCCCCAACAATTACTAAAGAAGATAGTTTTATCAGGATGGTTCCCGGACTTGGTACACGTGCAGTGGACAGATTGGCAGATGATTATCCAATAATGATTTCCCCAGGAAAACCTAATTTAAGAGTAAATGTAAGCCCCAATGAAATAATTAAATATTCACCCAGGTTTTTTGATGTTATTAACATGGAAACTGGTAATTTTGAAACAATTGAAGCTTCGGTTATTTTAAAAACTCTGGGATCGGATATTCCTCTAATTAAACATATGATATCTGTTTATTCTGATGGATTTATTCAAACACCGGGATCTTTGATCAATCTAGATTTCCCCTCTGACCAATTAATAATCAATTTTGAAGGTTTGTTCATTAAAACAGATTTTATAAAACAAATTAAAGAAACTCTCGATTTATTGAAATTAAAAATTGGAGAACCAGTAGATATAGAGTTTGCACATGATGGAAAAGATCTATATCTGCTTCAATGCAGACCACAAAGTTATAATCTGGAAAATAGTCCATCTCCTATTCCGCAGAATATTAAGCCTGAAAAAATTTTATTTACAGCAGAGAATTACATAACCAATGGACATGTACCCGAAATATCACATTTAGTTTATGTTGATCCTGAGAAATACAGCTTACTAAACAAGATATCTGATCTCAAAGATATTGGGAAAGCTATTGGAAAACTTAATAAGATACTTCCAAAAAAACAGTTTATACTTATGGGTCCTGGAAGATGGGGAAGTCGTGGTGATATTAAACTGGGTGTCAATGTTAGTTATGCCGATATAAAAAATACATCAGTTTTAATTGAAATAGCCAGAAAAAAAGGTAATTATACTCCGGATCTTTCTTTTGGAACTCATTTCTTTCAGGACCTGATTGAAGCATCTATAAAATATATTCCACTATACCCTGATATAAAAAATATTGTTTTTAATGGTATATTTTTTAGTCATTCGACAAATATTCTCTCAAATTTACTACCTGAATTTTCCCATTTGGAAGGTTCTATTAAAGTTATAGATATTCCGGAGTCATGGGATGGTCAAATTTTAAAAATACTAATGAATGCAGATCTTAATAAAGCAATTGGATATCTATGTGCACCTGGAAGCAGGAAGCAGGAAGACAGTTTAATTTCTATGGAAAGTTTAAATACGACATCTTTTCAGGATGAATTCTGGAGATGGAGATATCACATGGCAGAAACAATAGCTTCAAAACTAAGTGCAAGCCGTTTTGGAGTAAAAGCTTTTTATCTGTTCGGCAGTACAAAAAATGCATCAGCAGGTCCATCAAGTGATATAGATATTATTCTCCATTTTATTGGTAATGATAAACAAAAAAATGACCTTAAAAACTGGCTGGAAGGATGGAGTCTTACATTAAGTGAAAATAATTTTCTTAAAACAGGCTATAAGACAGAAGGAATTCTTGATGTTCATTTTATTACTGCTAAAGATATTGAGGATAAAACAAGTTTTGCTTTAAAAATTGATGCTGTAACTGATGCGGCACATAAACTGAAAATGAAAAAATAATAATGGAAAATAACGAAAAATGTATTTTTACTTCTGATCTTCATGGTAATAAGTTAAAATACGAACGCCTTTTTACTTATATTGCCAGATCATCTCCTGACGCTGTATTTCTGGGAGGAGACCTTTCCAGATCTCTGGTAAACAGAAACAAAAAAGGCTCGAAAGATACTTTTATTTCAAATTATATCCATAAGAAATTAAAGGATTTGAAATTTTTGTTAAAAAATTCCTACCCTGAAATATTTATAATTCTGGGTAATGATGACAGCAAAAATCTTGAAAATGATATTATAAATATAGAAAAACAAAATTTATGGAAATATATAAATGAAAAACATTATAATTGGAGGGGATACAATATTTTTGGATATTCATTTGTTCCTCCTACCCCTTTTTTACTTAAAGATTGGGAGAGGTACGATATCTCCCGTTTCGTTGATCCAGGATCAATAGCTCCGGAAGAGGGCATATTTTCATATAATAACAGGGATCCTGAAGAAAATTTTAAAACAATAAAAAATGATCTTAAAATTTTTGCTCTTGCTCTTGATTTTGATAAAACAATTTGTTTATTCCACTCTCCGCCATACAAGACTGTTCTTGATAGAGGAGATCTTGATGGTAAATTTATTCATCATGTTCCTGTTGATGTGCATCTTGGTTCTCTGGCTCTATATAATTTTATTAAAGAAAATCAACCATTACTTACTTTGCATGGACATATTCATGAATCTACCAGAATTACAGGAAGCTGGAAGGATAAAATTGGAAGGACAAGTTGTTTTAACGGTTCTCATGATGGACTCGAGCTTAGTATAATTACTTTTAATCCTGAGAACCCTGAATCTGCAACCAGAATACTTATTTAATACAAAAAGAACTTATCCTATCTCAATTATTCATTATTCATTTTT
>DAOWEB010000313.1 GCA_030638735.1 Spirochaetaceae bacterium | reverse complement strand
ATTTCCTACATCTCAATTTATCTTATCTGGGGATCAACCTATTTTTTTACAAAACTTGCTGTTGCTGATTTTTCTGTAGCATATATTATGCTGATTCGATATCTTACAGGTACCATTATCCTTTTTATCATAAGCTTTTTTAGAAAAGAAATTCTTCGTTTTCCAGGGAAGAGAGAGATTTTATCAGCAGTGTTTATTGCTTCCTTTCTAATGCTGGGCGGCAACGGCCTGGTTACAATTGGAGAAATATATGTTGATAGTTATATCGCTGCACTCATAATTTCACTCGTTCCTTTCGTTATAGCCTTTTTTAACAGAGTAGTATTTAGAATTAATATGAGCCTTTATAAGATGCTGGGGATAATAACCGGAGTAATAGGGGTTGGTCTTATTCTATATAACGGCCAATCTGTTATAGCAAGCTTACAGAGTCCGGGAATCATTTTCATTTTTGCAGCTGTAATATCCTGGAGTTTCGGAACCAGCACAGGTCACAGGTTAAAGGTTTACCCAGGTATATTTATGCAGGTGGCTATGCAGATGATGGTAGTAACAGTGGTATCTGCACTTATTATCCTTATCAGAAATGTTCCTGTTTCTACCGTCAATGAAGGTGTATCTGTCCTCTCTATTGTATCTGTTCTATACCTGGGTGTTTTCGGTTCCCTCGCCCTTGTTGCCTATAACTATCTGCTTAAGCATGAACCCTCTATCCGTATTTCCAGCTATTCTATGATAAACCCGGTCATTGCAACTCTATTAGGCGTTTTTGCAGGTGGAGAAGGGTTACGTCCATTGTTTTTCTTTGGCCTGCCTCTGATCCTGGCAGGGCTTTTCCTTCTGCTCTATGGTGATGTATTGGTTTCCAACCTGAAAAAAATAGTAGAGAAAAACTCAAAACAGTATTAGACAGTCTCATCCCCTAAAAGCTTCAAAGCAAAAGGCACAGCTCCGTAGAGAAGGAGGGCGATTACCGCCACAAACCCTGAACCAAAGCTTATCATCAGAATAGTGGACAGAGGTACTGCCATTACAGAAGCAGCACCATTAACACCCCATGCAAGGGGAACAAGTTTTCTATTGCTGTGATGAAGGAGCTCAAGCCCGGTCGCAAAGAACCAACCCATGAAAAAGGAGGGAGGCATTAATACTAGGACACTCAAAAGATACCGGCCAGTCATTTGAGGAAAAGAGACTGATAAAAAGAAATTATCCAGAAGAAACACATACAACAGCATAATTACAAAAAGAAAGACAGACGCCAGTTTGACTCTCTTTCTACACCCAAAATGAAGAAGGCCCTGAACTATACTCCCTGCTCCGGAGAAAAGTAGAATAGAAATTATTACTGCAGAAATTGAGATCACCGGATCTCCTATAAACAGAGAGATCTTCTGTATGTAGGCCATTTCAAAAAACATGAAACCAAACCCTATCATTAGAAAAAAAGGTACTGTACCAACAGCCTCCTTACCGATGCCTGCTTTCAGCAGCATTGCAAGAGGAACAATTACAAGGATAAAAGAGAGGATTCCCACCGTGGCAAATACGGAAAGAAGAACAAGATATCCGATTTCAGAGGTAAAAAGAAACATGAATGAAAAATTGTTCCTGGCCCATTTCAGAGATTCAAGTTTAAAAAAATGATGAAAATATGGTTTGCTGTCTGTCGGAGCCGAGACGTCAAAGACATAGGCTTCTTTAAGGGCCCTTGAGTTCCTGTCAACAATGAGAGCTATTCCTTGCTGAAGCACTGATGGATTACTGGTTTTAATTCCTGGATAGTAGACAGCTGAAGAACCTGATTTCTTTGACGCCTTAATAAGTTTATCAAGTCTCTCGGGAGAAACTCCGCTTTTGAAGGCAAGAGTGATGGAAGCCAGATAATTCTGCATCTGTACAATATTATCACCAGGTATAACACCTTCTTTCTCTTCCAGAGCTGAATAAAATGTAGAAAAAAGTCTTAGGCTGTCCCTTGGAGGAACCTGTGTACCCCGGCTCACAGAAATAACACCTCTATCTGAAAGAATACTTATTGCCCTGGTGATACTCTCGGTCGTCAAAAGAAAATCCTCCTGAAGAGAAAACAAACCACCCGAAAAAGCAGGCATCCCCTCTGCCTTTGAAATATGTATTATGTCAAAGATCTCCCGGGTGTGTTCAATAAAATTACGGGGATCAGAAAAAACAATATCTATATTTCCGTTAGAAAAGACCCTCCCTCCGAACTCCAATAGTTCATTCTTCATCAGGTCGATAAGAATGCTGTCAGGCTGAACTACAGTGATACTGGATGCCCCCATCTTCCTGGCAAGCCAGATATTTGACCCTCCAACCTCCCCAAGAAGAAGGACCCTGGGATTTTCAATCAGTTTATAAGGAATGGCCTGAGGAGTGTAGTCAAGTATACCCTCTTTTTCCAAAGAGTAACTGGTAAAGAGTGTCCCTGCCATATTACCATCAATGAGAATAGATATCTGAGGAGGGGGCGGATAAGGATTTTCCAGTCCTGCAAAGAAAGTATCATGAAATACTGAAGAAGAATAACATTCAATCATTCCCATAGGACCCGGACGACGGCAGACTAACTCTGCAAGGCCCTGCTTTTCAAGCTCCCTGATATATGCTCCGGCTTTAAACTGATCCATTTCAGGGTGTGTACCCCAAAAAACAGGCAGAAAAACCGGCAAAATCGCCATCAATCCAAGAAGCACTCTTTTTATTCCGGATTCTGAGTTGACAATCCATAATAAGGCCCCGAGCACCGCCGGGACCAAAGCCGCAAAAGGCATATCTGTCGGGGACATCCTGAACATCAGTATGAGAACAAGTCCACCGCCGAAACCGCTTCCAATAAGATTCATTCCGTACAGGATGCCTGTATCTTCTTTATAAATGAAGAGTATTATACCCGCGATCATTCCTGCAGAAAAAAAAGGAAAAAAAAGGAGAATAATATAGAGAAAAAGGGAAAATACCTTTTCCATGGCACTGAAGAGAAAGAGGGAATCCGGCTCAAGCCCCCAGGATAATATATAGCAGAAGGAAAGAGTAAATGTAAGGATTATAAAAAACAGAGGGAGAATTCTTTCTCCCCTCCCCAGAAGAGATTCATGGAAGAGGCTAATTACTGTACCACTTGCACAGAAACCCAGAAGAGCAATACTTATTACAAGATAAGAGAAATGACTGAACTTCAGATATGAGAGAGATCTCATCAATGAAAGTTCAAAAACAATAATCGAGAATGATATCAGAAACAGAGAAATAGAACTGACTGTAAGCCTCTTCATTCCCCACCTGCTATTATGTTTATTTTTCCATGGCAGCACCGGTAAACGGGACAAACCTGACAGGAATTACTGGAATTGATGACACTGCACCTTCAGCATCCTTGATGATCAGCATTAAATACTGAACCTGAAATATGCTGCCAACAGGTATAATGATTCTGCCTCCTGGATTCAGTTGTTCGATAAGGGGAGGTGGCACATGACCGGCAGCGGCTGTAACAATTATCCCGTCAAATGACTCGCCCTCCCATCCATAATATCCGTCTCCATTCTTCCACTTAATATTATCATACCCGTACTCTTTGAATCGTGCTCCGGCAGACAGTGCAAGCTCTTTTATTATCTCTATTGTGAATACCTGATCAGTTATATAAGAGAGCACAGCTGCCTGATATCCGCTGCCTGTACCGATTTCAAGGATTTTCTCACCTGGTTCCACATCCAGAAGTTCGGTCATCAGAGCGACTATATAGGGTTGTGAAATTGTTTGTCCGAAACCGATGGGAAGAGGTCTATCTGCATAAGCAAGGGAACGGTATTCTTCTGGCACGAACAGATCTCTTCTTACTTCCCTCATTGCAGAGAGGACATCAGTGTCCAAGATTCCCCTGTCTTCAATCTGGGTTTTCACCATTTTGATGCGCTGCCCGATTGTAGAGTCAGCCCCACCCTGACAGAAGACAAAAGAGGAAACAATAAGAATAAAGATAATAACCGGAAAAATTCTTCTTACCATAGTTTTCAGCTTCTTCTAAAAGATAATACCCTGGAACTGACTATGCAAAGTAAAAACACATTTTAAAATAAAAAAAACTTGCTAAAAAACAACAAACAATAGATAATTCAATACAATCATGGCAAATAAATATGAGTATATAGTAAATACATCAAAAGACTTTATTACTCTCATAAACAATAAATATGTATATGAACTGGTTAACCTTTCATATGAAAAGATGATAGGTAAACCTCAGGAAGAAATTCTTAATAATACAGTCGCTGAAGTCTGGGGAGATGAAATTTTCCAAACAAAGCTGAAGCGCTACATAGACAGATGCTTCAGAGGAGAAGAAGTACATTATATTGATAAATTTAAGTTTGGTCTCGATGTAAAATATGTACATGTGTCTTATTATCCATACAAAAATGATGATTTGGAAATAACCCACGTACTTGTATTTACCCATGATATTACACAACTTGGTAAAATTGAGTCTAAGCTTATAAATTATGAATACAGAGATCCCCTTACAGGATTATTTAATAGAAAATCAATGGACATTATTCTGGAAATGGAAATAGAACAGGCAAAAAGATCCACTACAGAAAACCTGAGAGCTGTTCTGTTTATTGACATCTATAATCTAAAAGAAATTAATCAAAAATTTGGATTTGAAATAGGGAAAATGCTACTCGAAAATACAGGACTAAGAATACGGGAAACCCTTAGAGACAGTGATTTTACTTTTTGTTTTATGGGTACTGAACTGGCAGTAATACTAACTCATCTTTCTAAAAAAACTGATGCTGCAAAAGTTGCTGCAAAACTTATAAATATTATTGAGGATCCATATCACCATAATAAACATAGTATAAAGGTTAAGTCCAGAATTGGTATCTCTATTTTTCCAACAGATGGAAATGATAAATCAGAACTGATAAATAAAGCAGTTTCTGCATCCAGAGAAGCAGGATTAAAGAATTTTAGCTATATGCTTTTTGATGAAGAACTCAACAACGAATCTATTCGTAAATTGGATATGGAATCTGAACTTACGGCTGCATTTCAGAATAAAGAATTTGTTCTTTATTATCAGCCAATAGTTAATGATCAGGGATATATAAAAGGCGCTGAAGCTTTGATTAGGTGGAATCAGCCAAAAACAGGAATGATTTCACCATTAGACTTCATTCCCCTGGCGGAAGATACAGGATTAATTGAAGAAATTGGGAAATGGGTAATTTTTACAGCTACCAGACAACTAAAAGAATGGACTCACAATTATGATGTGTATGTTTCTCTTAATCTGTGTGCCCGGGAATTTGCAAATAAAGAACTAAGCGATATTATAAAACATGCCTTAAAAAGTGCAGATAATCTTGATCCTAAATTTCTTAAGCTGGAAATTACAGAATCTGAAGGAATTAAGAACCCTAAGGAATTTATCAAGCAAATTACCCAACTTAGATCCATAGGCATAGAAATATTTATTGATGATTTTGGAACAGGACAGTCTTCCTTAGAGTATTTAAAATCAATTCCTGCAGATGTTCTGAAAATTGACCGATCTTTTATTATTAACATAGAAAATGATGCTGAAGATCTGAATTTTCTAAAAACAATTGTACAGATGATAAAGTCCAGAAATAAAAAAATAGTCGTAGAGGGTATTAATAGTAAGAACCAGGCCAATATGCTCAGCTCTATGGGGTGTGATCGATTTCAGGGGTTCTATTTCTCAAAACCTCTTCCTGCAAATGAATTTAAAAAATTGCTCAATAGAGGGAAACCACTTCCCTGATAGATAAATATCAGGAAAGTTATAATTTAATCAAACAATTCCCATTTAGCTGTATTTTCTATTGATAATCCATACAGACATTAAAATTACAAATTGAAGAGATAAGTTCTGAAGCCAGGTTAATAAATCAGGTTCCATAAGGTTATTGGCAACATAAAAATAAACAATCTTCAAAGCCCAGAAAATAAATACTACTAAGGTAGCAATCATAAGAGTACTGTTTTTTAAAGGAATAAAAAGACCGCCTAATATAATTACACCGGAAATAAGAGCACCAATTGATACAATTATATTTATTATATTATTATTGTTACCAAATAAATCATTAACAAACCTTGTAGCCTGACTTCCATAAGAATCATAGTTGATTATTCCCTTCAGTCCCATCAATAAAAAAAATAACCCTACCGCAATCTGTAAAAGAAAAAAAGATCCAGTTCTTCGAGTACTCGCCATTTCAAACTCCTTAGGCTGCATAAATATTTATTTTTTAATAATATATCCTTATTCAATACTTTTTACTATACTGGAATTGTCCTTAAGGTTGAAATTGCCTACGGAATGGGATAATACTTGGTCAAAGGAGAAATTAATATGAAAAAAATTATTCTGGCAATTATAATCCCTCTGCTGCTTATGGGCTGTATTTCCAGCGGTGTAACAGTAAAGGTGAATAAAGACGGAAGTGGAGAAATTATACAGACATTTCAAATTAAAAGGGATTTTGTTGGTTTTTTATCAATGACAGAAGAACCTACAGATCCTAACTTAATCGATAGAGAAGCGCTTGAGCTTACAGCACAATCCATGGGAGAGGGAGTAACCCTAACTAAAGTTGTACCCATGCCTGACAACTCACCATATGCAGGTTACACAGCTTACTTCAAATTCAAAGATATTTCGGCCATAAAAGTAAGTGCAAGTCCCTCTACATCACCTGAAGCAGTAGATGATGAAAATAATGACTGGGTGAGCTTTGATTTTAATAAGGGAACAACAAGCAAACTGACTATGTATATATCCGGAATAACAGACGAGGATACTGATGAATCCCAAAACCCTGAAGACAGTGAGGAACTTGAAGCATCTGCAGATGCAGGTTTGGGTGATCAGTTAAAAGAAATTTATAAAGATATGCACTACTGGATGACATTTGAGTTTAATGGAAAGATTACAGATACAAACGCATCATTTGTAGACGGATCAAAAATTACAATATTTGATATGAATTTTGAAAAAATAGTGGAAAATGATGAATTATTCAAGAAAGTTACAAACGATGACCCTGGTTCTATGAAAGAATATAAAGAAGAACTGGCTTCAGCGGGTGTTTTTATAGATGATCAGGAAAAAATAGTTGTAAGTTTCAAATAAATCTATTAATTGTTTATGTAGGGGCAGTCCACAGGAAACCCGCCAGGGTTCCCTGTGTGGCTGCCCTTACAAAAATGAGACCGCCCTATACAACAAACAATCAATCAATTCTCAAAATTCATTAAATCAAACGCCAGCCCCAATCCATCCAAACAATCCAGACCAACAATCTCAGTATCATTTTCAGGAAATCTTATTATTTCAGTTCCCTTAAATTCTTTCTCAAGAATTTTACAAACAGTCTCATCCCCATTAAATTTATTCAGAATTATATAAGGAATAGCCATCCCAAGATCTTTCAATCTTGCAAGGATATCTCTGGATTCAGAAAGAGAAAGCTTATCAGGATTCAAAACTACAATAATTTTGGTATTTTTACTATCTTCAAACCGATTTGCCAGTTTCTGATAAGTAACAATTAATTTCTCAATACGTTTAAGAACAGGATCCTTTTCAAGCTCGGTGCCTTTCTTCCCATTCTTTATTTTTGTTACAATATCTTTTTTACTAAGAATCATCTGCCTGAATTTTACAAGTTCCCTTAACCACAAAAGAGAAACAGATGGAAGAGCAAGAAATTTTAATGTTAAAGCAGTAGGGGGAGTATCAAATATTACATAATCATAATCACTATACTTTTCGATAGTATCCTCTAGTGCCAAAAGAACAGCATATTCTTCCAAACCAGGAGAATATTTTAAAGTTTTAAAATATTTATGAAGATTAAATGCTTCCTGATATTTATAAACTTCTTTAAAATCTTTTTCCGTATCTGTAAGATATTTTTTTACCCATTTATCCAAATTTGTCTCCATAACAGATAGACCAGTCTTTACCTCTTTTGGAGAAAAATTAAACTTACATTCAAAAATATCATGAAGATTATGAGCAGGATCGATGGAATTAAGAAGAACTTTCTTACCTGATTCAGCCAGCTTGTAGGCAAAAAGTGCAGAACTCGAAGATTTACCCACACCACCTTTTCCTGTAAAAAATATTACTTTCATTGATTCCTCTTACACCTCTCCAAGAATATTAGTAATTTCAGCAAGTCCATCATGAGCTGTTGCAACTTTTGTAAATATAAGTTCAAGATCCTTCTCCATCAAAGGAAGAAGCTGTAAGGTAATATGTACAGGAGGAGAAGGCATTCCCGTAAAGGAACCAAATAATAGAAGAGCAAAAATATGCTCCATTTCCTCAAATTCAAATTCAATAATCCGGGTTGCATTCTTTCTTTTAAAAGTAACCATTTCATGAAAAAATTCAAAAATTACTGATTAAAACTTTTTAAGGTTCAATCAACCTTCTCCAGCT
>DAOWEB010000267.1 GCA_030638735.1 Spirochaetaceae bacterium | reverse complement strand
TAGCTATTACTTTTTTTATTTCAGCTTCAGGTAATTTCTCATATTTGCTCATCAGCTCATCATAGAGCTCATAACATTGTTCCATTTTAAATTTTTTTTGGCCATTGTTTCGCCCTCCCTTCTGGCCTCCCTTCACTATTCGTTCCCCAATAGCATTATATTTCTTTATTTCTAATTCTTTTTCTGGACTAACTAAAGTTTCTTGCCAGAGTAATTTATATTCTTTTAGAACTATGTTAACCAATTCTTTTATTTTTTCAATCTCATTACTATCTGGAAACTTTAAATCTAAATATAGCTTTTCGGGGTTAGAAAGAAGCCTAACTCTATATAAATTTTGTTTTAATTCTTTTGATTCTTTACATAAGAAACTTAATGAATCCCGGAATGGTTGAAGCCGATTTTCATAGTCATAGACATATAGTTTTTTGTGGTTATCAATTACTTGAGTAAATTCTTCAACCTCTAGCAATTGATCATTACATTCATATATCCCTTTGTTTTTTGAATCAGTAAGTTCTAATAATTGAATAAAAATTTCCATCTTTAAAGAAGCAGTGAGAACCTTATCATGCTTTGTATGTTTTATTCCCGAAGGGGAAATCTTTGAGCATTCTTCTCTTTGTTTTAAAATCCATTTTTCTTTAGCAGCTACAAGTCTGCTACCATCTTTACAAGTTGAAACAAAATCATTTTTATATTCTTCAAACATTTATGCCCTCTGTTTTCCAGTCAGGAATTGATTGACTATACATCTTTTTTGTTCAAAAATAAAGTGTGTTCAGCTCTTCTGGTATGAAGTCAATCATATATGAAATTGTTTTAGGATCTGATAAGACAGGGATAACAGAAATCAGTTTTAATTTTTCCATATCAGAAAGTAATCTTGATTCCCCGGTGTTATCATCTATCATTGTAATGCCTTCTACATACTTCTTGAAAATAATCACTTTGCCCCCTTGATGGGTTCATTACCTGCATCTTGGTTTGATAAGTGCTTCATCTTTTTCCGTGCATCTTCAAAGTCTATGACCTGTCCACCATGGGAATAATGATTCATCATAGTTCCTGTTTTATGGCCTGCCAGGGCTTGTACTGTTATGTCTGAAAGTCCGGCCATTCTTGCCAAAGTTACAAAAGTATGCCGCATCCCGTGGAATGTAAGATTCCTTTCTTTCTGTTCATCCCTATCAATACCAATTCCTTTTAGGACTCTTCTGAATCCTTTTCTTATAATATCAACAGATAATGGCCGCTCTTCATAATTCAGAGAAAATAAAATATAATGATTTGGTTTTGTATAGGGGCTTATTGATTTGACATTATCTAATAAAGAGTTAAGAGCTTCTGGAAGTACTACCTGTCTGTCTGAGCCAGCTTTACAGCCTTTTGCCCCTTCAGTATCAACATAATTGTTTTGAACGTTTAACAGGCCATTTTCACGGTCTATGTCTTTCCAGCGGATTCCTCTCGCTTCTCCTCTTCTCATACCGCAAAGAACGGCCAGCAAAACAGCCAGCTTGACCCGGTGGTCTGATTCTTTGGAATTGATCAGCTTTCCAACTTCCTTTTGATTCAGAATTCCTTTTTCTCTTGGAGAATAAGCAACCTTTCTAATGCTCTGGAATGGATTATTTAAGATATCCCCACGGGAAACAGAATACCGGACAGCCACCTTCATGCAGTTTAAACTTGTATTTACTCTACGGGTTCCAGTTTTATTCTTTTCCAGTGCCCACAATTTCCAGTCCTCAATCATTCCCGGTTTAAGTTCTGATAATCTAATTTTTTGAAAAGGTTTATAGGGTTTAATGTGATTTTTGATTACAGAAACATTGATTTCAATATATAGATTTGAAAGGGGATTCTTCTCTACAACTCTTTTTGATTTAACATAGGGACTATTTTTAGTCCAGAATGCTTCAAGGTAGGGTATGAAGTAGGGAGATTTATTTTTTTCCTCTAATTCATTCAGAATCAATTCAGCCTTTTTATAGGCTTCAATCTTTCTTCCCTTTTTACCTGTACAGGAAATCCCTGTAGACTTTGTTTTAATCACTTCACCTGATTTCTGATTATAGAATCGGGCATACCAGATTAAACCTGTTTTTGTTTTGTACTTAAATAAAGAAAACGGAGACCGCATCTTTTAACCTCCAATTTCCCGGAAAAGTAAGTTTCCGGGTAAGTTTTGGGGATTAGAAGTACTGCCTCCGTTTTTTCGGTCAGCTGTATGATTTCTAAAACCTTACAGTGTAAATAGATAACAAAGATATAAAATCTTTGTCTGTAATGGGTCCACAAGGACTTGAACCTTGGACAACCTGATTATGAGTCAGGGACTCTAACCAACTGAGCTATAGACCCGGGGATGCATGGTCGAGCCGGGACGAAGTCCCAACCAGACCGCATTTATGTGTATTTATAAGTAGAACTAGGTGCCACATAAAATGCCTGTAACCAGTCATGATGCATAAGTAGTAAGATAAGCTAACGACCAGTACAAGTTCGATATTTGTACCAAAAAAATAGTATTGTGTCAACAATCTACAGTTGTGGTAGTTCCTCATATTTTAAAAGAAAATTAATAAGTACCTCTTTATTTGAGCTGGATTTTGATAATTCCTGAAAATCTGTGTAAAGCTCTGTTATATATAAAGAAATTTCTTCAAATCTACCTATAGAGCCTATATTTTTTTTACCCAATTCTGCAATAAGATTATGTGCATATGCATCATTGAACTCAGTACATTCAGCAGACAGGGCAAACATTCCAGCAGGTATACAGTTTATACTATGTTGTTTCATATACAAAATACTATTTGTTATAAGTACAGCCTGATCCCATAGGTACTCCAGTTCCTTTTCATATTCCCCATTTCCATTTGTAAGTTCTTTTATAATGGAACCAATCCTCAGATGATTAAAACACACCACCATAACATGAAGGCTTGGTACACAATGGAGATGGGGATCTACCCAGTGTAGTAATTTTAGTTTAATGTTTCTTCCTGAATAAGGTCTTGTCGTAGTTGATTGACAATTGTCAGAGACATCAAATCCATTATTGTATAGTTGTGCTATAGAACTAATATATTGCTCAATAAGGGGAAGAGATTTATTTCCGAACTCCTTATATATAAAATAGATAGATTTAATCCATATAGGAGAAAAACTCATATAAATTTTAATATAATCTGCTGAAAAAGGAATTAATTTATCCAATTCATGATCAACATTCACAACAATACGTTTTTTTAATCTTAATCTTCTTTGGTGTTGTGGAATAAAGAACTTTGTTACTATAGTTCCCAGAAATTTTAAACTTGTATTTCGTGTTTCTTTCCTGGTAAGAAAGGTTATAACAGCAGCTGTGATACTGAGGTTTTCAATTCTATTAGAATTGGAAATATTACTAGAACTATTTTTCAAATTAATAACCCTTTACTTTATGTCCAAAAAGCATGTTCTGGTAGCAGCGGGCACATCCCGGAAATAAACCATGTTCAGTATCTTTAAGAGTATTCCTGAATTTGACAGACCTTTCATTGTTTAAGATATTGTAAAGTTTATCATTTTTAATATTGCCAAGAATATATTCCGGATAATCTGCACAAAAATGGACATCACCATTATAGTCAATATTACATTGTGACCATGGTACCCTGCATTTATCTCTAACAATAGTTTTTAATTCAGAATAATATGCTCCAATTTTATTAGGGTTTATTGCGGGGACTGTAACAATTGGATATCCGGGTTTTAGCGCATGTATTTTTTTTAAAATCTCACTAAAGACCTCACCATCTATACCCTCATTATATGCAGTATTATAAGCATCCAGACAGAAAGTCTCAGTATCAAGTTTTTCTTTCATAAATTCTGTATGGTCTTTAATTATTTTATTGTTTGAATATGTTCCAAGATTAATAAAATGCCAGGATAAATCAAAATCTTTTACGGCACTTACAAGTTTATCCAGATGCATATAGTTCTTATTACTTACGGTTGTGACAATTCCCATATGTGGGAATTTGCTATTTTGAAGCTTCTTCTGTCTGTTTATCTCTTTAAAACCTTCAATAACCCTTTTGTAAGATCCTTTTCCACGAATTTCATCATTTATATCTTCAAACCCATCCAGAGATACAAAGAGGGCATTCCATTTATCTTTTACAATACGTTCAGCTTCTTTTTTTAAAAATGTACCATTTGTGTTAACACTTAAAATACATTTTTTATCAACTATATACTTTGAAAGTTCCATGAAGTCAGGATAAAGAAATGGTTCACCGCCCCACATATAGAAAATGGGCTTATCCGGAGCGATTTCATCAATAAGGTTTTTGTATTGATCCAGAGGGACAATTTTTTTTGCTTCCTTTTTTGCATATTCTCCCTTCAGGACACCTTTGTCTCCTCTTTGTCCGCACATAATACATTTAAGGTTGCATAAAGGTGTAATTCTGAAATAGATAAGACTTAATTTTTTTGAAATTCCATTATAGTAATTTCTGTCAATTATGTCTGTCTTTATGCTGTTTACAAATGTCCTGGCAATTTGGAAAGACATAGCCGGATTTTGGAAAAGAATTTTTGGTACAATAGATAAATTACTATTCATATTCCCTCATTCAGGGTTTACGCAGGAGTATTTGGGGAAATCCTAAATCCTTTAATCTGCTTTTAACCAATTCAATTTCATTATTAGAAATATCTTTGAGAAGTATACGGATATATCCAGTGGATGTTAACTCCCTTTGTGTAAAAAAATCATTATCATTTAAAATATTTTCGACTCTTCTGGCATTTTCATTATTCGAGAATGATCCAACCTGGACTATCCAGTCATGCTGCTTTAGTCCTGTTTCTAAATTATGATCTTCGTTATCTTTTAATTCTAAAGGATCTTCAATAATTCTGATCTCTACTTTTGCCACTCCTGCACCAACCATATTCAGCCTACTGGCCGCCGCTCTGGAAAGATCAATAATACGTCCTTCAACAAATGGTCCTCTGTCATTAATTCTAACATGAACAATTTTATCATTTTCAAGGTTTTTTACCTCTACTATTGTATTAAAGGGGAGGGTTTTATGAGCCGCTGTAAGCATATTGGTGTCGAACCTTTCTCCGTTTGCTGTAAGTCTACCCTGGAATTTCCCTCCATACCAGGATGCCTCTCCATGTTCAAGGGTAAATACCTGGGTGGATAAAATTATTAGTAGCAGGATTGTATAAAATAATTGTTTGTACATACGATTTTATCGGCTATTGAGTTTTATTCATTGAGGTAATCTTGAATAACATTTCTCACATTTGTATAATCCCCCACATGAATACACAATCAGTACATTGGGCCGATATTAATGCAGATAAGATAATTAGAGAGAAAGGGGATAAGGGGCTTTATGTCTGCGCCTCGGGAATTACCCCTTCGGGAACTGTTCATATAGGTAATTTTAGAGAAATAATTTCTGTTGATCTGGTCGTAAAGGCTTTAAGGGATAAGGGTAAAAAGGTTAGATTTATCTATTCCTGGGATGATTACGATGTTTTTAGAAAAGTGCCTGTTAATATGCCGGATCAGGAATTATTAACTACATACTTACGAAAACCAATTACTCTGGTCCCTGATACAAGGGGAGACTGCAGCAGTTATGCAGAGGCTAACGAGAAAGATCTGGAAGCAATACTACCTCTGGTAGGAGTTGTTCCTGAGTATATCTATCAGGCCGATCGATACCGTGCTTCCAAATATGCACAGGGAATACGAATAGCTTTGGAAAAGAAGGATGTTATCAGACGGCTTCTGGATGAGCACAGGACGACACCCTTACCGGAAGACTGGATGCCTATTTCTGTATTTAGTAATTTTACAGATAAAGATAATACAAAGGTCTTAAGCTGGGATGGAGAGTGGGGTATTACATATCGTTGTCTGGATACAGAGAAAGAGGAAACTGTTGATATAAGAAATACATCTGCAGTAAAACTGCCCTGGCGTATTGACTGGCCAATGAGATGGAAAGAAGAAACAGTTGATTTTGAACCTGCTGGAAAGGATCATCATTCCGAGGGTGGATCTTTTGATACGGCAAGAAAGGTTGTAGAAGAAGCCTTTGGCGGTGAGGCTTCTGTAACTTTTCAATATGATTTTATCCGTATAAAAGGACGGGGAGGGAAAATATCCTCTTCCAGTGGAGAGGTTATAAGTCTTGCAGATGTTCTGGAAGTTTATCCTCCGGAAATAGTGCGTTACCTTTTTGCAGGAACCAGACCAAACAGCGAATTTGCAATATCATTCGACCTTGATGTATTAAAAATCTATGAGGATTATGACAAATGTGAGCGGATCTATTTTGGAGAACAGCAGGTAAACGATAAGAAAAAAGCCAAAGAAAGCCGGATATATGAACTTTCCCAGGTTACTGGTGTCCCTGAAAAGATGCCTCATCAGGTTTCATTCAGGCATTTATGCAATCTCCTTCAGATACATAATGGTGATATTGATAAGGTTATAGGACTTCTTGATGATGTTCAGCCGGAACAGGTTGAAAGATTAAAAGTCAGAACAAAATGTGCCTGGAACTGGATACGTGAATTCAGCCCGGAAGACTTTAGATTTTCTCTTACAGGTTCAGATGATAAAATGATAGAGCTTAATGATGCAGAAATTGGTGCAATTAAACTTTTAAAAGATGAAATTGAAAAACTGGACTCTCATAATGATAAATCTTTAGGTGAAGCAATTTACTCTATAGCTGAAACAAGCGGAATAGAGGCTAAAGATCTTTTTAATCTGACATACAGGGTTCTTATTGGAAAAGAGAAAGGGCCTCGTTTGGTAGGCTTTATAATGATTGTTGGAAAAGATAAAATTCTGCCAATATTAAATAGTTATTTGTAGATAATAAAATATGTAAAGATGTACGAGTGTGCATCTTTATGTATGGTTTATTTTAAAAAATCAGCTTTTTCAAAACCTGATCATTTCTCCGCCATTTTGAATTTGCTTTTACCATTAGATCCAGCATAACCCTGTATGGGAAAATTGTGTTCAGTTCTTTCTGGGCTGCAACACGAATAGCTTTTATTCCAACACCACCCTTACCAACAACTATACCCTTTTGGCTTTCTCTTTCAACAATTATAAAAGCTCTTATCCATAAAACTTTTCCATCTTCAGCTTCTTCCATATCTGAAATTTCTACATAAATAGCATGGGGAAGTTCTTCTTTTACTCTGTTAATTGCTTTTTCTCTTATTATTTCCGCTGCTCTGAATTCCGGGTCCTGATCTGTAAAGAACTCATCAGGATACATTTTTTCTCCTTCCGGGGAGTTATCAAATAAGGATGTTTTAAGATCTACTATCCCTTTTGATTTTAAGGCAGAAACAGGAATTACTGCTGTATCCGGAAAACGTTCTTCAAGATCAAGATACAACTTATCATTGTCTCTATCAATGAGATCAATTTTGTTAACTGCAATAACTAATTTTTTGTTATATTTAACTAAAAGTTCTGATAGATTTTCTTCTTCTTCACCTGATCTTCTGGAAGAATCTATTACATAGAGAACAAGATCAGCATCGTCCAGAGAGGATACGGATACGGTTTTAAGCTGCAGATTCAGTTTTTTATCTGATAAGTGGTAGCCTGGTGTATCTATAAATACAAGTTGGCCCCTTTCCTCGGTAAGAATTCCACGTACTCTGTTTCTTGTTGTTTGAGGTGAAGGAGCAACAATTGATATTTTATGACCGCACAGTTCGTTCATAAGTGTGCTTTTGCCGGCAGAAGGTCGTCCAATAAGTGTAATAAATGATGATTTCATGGCACTCATTTTAATCTTTAGGGTAGATAATTCAAGTAGTTAACCAGCTCTTCTTTCCTTTCTTTTAATAAATTTGTATACTCCTGTTTATAAATTTGAATTTTTTATAGGAGCTGATAGATATGATGGAAGAAGATGAAGATGATAAAAAGGATAAGAAAGATGAAGGGGGGCATGATCTATCTGAAAAAATGATGGATACCCGGACAATTATTCTCTCTGGTGAGGTCGATAAGGACCTTGCTGAAAAAGTTGTAACTCAATTGCTCCTTTTAGAAGCCGCTGGAGATGAACCTATAAAGATTTTTATAGATTCCCCCGGTGGTGATGTAGATGCGGGTTATGCAATTTTTGATATGATTCGTTTTGTAAAACCCGATGTGTATACAATTGGTATGGGTTTGGTTGCGAGCGCCGGAGCACTTATACTTCTTGCTGCAAATAAAGAACACAGACTCGGTTTTCCAAATTCCCACTACCTTATACATCAGCCTCTAAGTGGTATCCGGGGAGTGGCGACAGAAATTGAGATTCATGCTAAAGAGCTTGAAAAGCTGCGAATCAAATTGAACGGGCTTATAAGTAAAGAAACCGGACAGGATCTTTCCAAGGTTGAAAAAGATACAGATCGTGATTTCTGGATGAATGCAGATGAGTCAGTTGAGTATGGATTAATTTCCAAAATAATTAGTAAAAGAGCAGATCTGGAAGTTTAATTAGAAAAAATCTTTACT
>DAOWEB010000391.1 GCA_030638735.1 Spirochaetaceae bacterium | reverse complement strand
TGCCGGGATTGATGCTCTAAAGGGTGAGGTCCAAATATCCGGATGGGCAGAAGACTCATTCGTGAACCCTGCTGCTTTTGCAAAACATGCATCTGAAAAGGGAATAATTAGTATAATTTATACAAATATTGATAAAGACGGCACTCTGGAAGGACCGGATATAAAAAGCAGTATTCGAATAGCAGAAGTATCAAAACTTCCTGTTATTGTTTCCGGCGGAATAAGCTGTGAAAATGATTTCAAGATTATTGCTGATTTAAATCATCCTGGTCTTGCAGGAGTCATCACCGGTAAAGCTGTTTATGAAAATAGAATTGACTTGCAGGAAGCTATTGGAAAATATCAGGAATCCTATAAATATGGAGAAAAATGGTAATGGAATTAGTTCATAAAATACTGCCTTTAGTAATAAAAGACAGACAGGGACAAATCCTTGAAGTATCTCTTTCCAATGAGAAGGGCTTTAAAAAGAGCCTGGAAAGAGGTCAGCTCTGGCATTTGCATAAGGAAACAGGAAGACTCCTTCCTTATTCAGAGGAATCTTTGTTAAATATTTCAGAACATACATCCTGGTATGAGGCGATCCTGAGTATTGGAAAAGAACACAGCCCCTTACATGACCAGGGTGATCTTTTTAAGACCGAAGAAGCTGATATAAACATTAACGGAAATAAAGGTATTCTTGAACTTCTTCAGGAAGTGCTGCTTAAAAGAAAGAGAGATTTGCCTGAAGGTTCCTATACAACACATCTTTTCCAGTCCGGAGCTGAAAAAATAAGAAAGAAAACCGGTGAAGAAGCAATTGAACTTATACTTGCTTCCAGTAGAAGCGAAATTATCTATGAATCAGCTGACCTTGTTTATCATATGCTTGTACTCCTTCTTTCTGAGGATATTTCCATAGAAGAAGTTCTTACAGAATTAGGAGAAAGGGCGGCCCAGGGGTGAGAAAACCATATCTTGAAAGATTAAAGGATGGTGTTCTTCTTTTTGATGGTGCCATGGGTACAATGATTTATGATTCCGGTGTATTTATTAACCAGTGTTTTGAAAATGTTAATCTGACATCTCCTGATACTATTTTAAATGTTCATCGAAAAATGGCAGAAGCCGGAGCACAGGTGCTTACAACAAATTCATTTGGTGCGAATCCTATTAAGCTTAACAGTTATGACCTGGAAGATAAAACAGCAGAGATAAATATACGTTCTGTTGAACTTGCAAGAGAAATTGCCGGGGAGGGTCTGTATGTTGCCGGGTCTATAGGACCGACATCTGTCCGAATGGAACCAATTGGAAATACCCCTAAAGAAGATATAGAAGCTGCATTCAGAGTTCAGATTGAAGCACTTATAAAAGGTGGAGTAGATCTGCTTCTGTTTGAAACTTTCAGGAATATGGATGAACTGATTCTTGCGGCCAGAACAGCCAAATCTGTAAATTCGGATATTCCAGTTCAGGCACAGATAAGTTTGAGGCATGAAGAAACAGAAATACCTAAAGAAACATATTATAATCTTTTTCGGCAGCTTGATGATGAAGACTCTATTGATGTAATTGGAATGAACTGTTCAACAGGTCCTGCCGATATGCTGGATATTCTAAATGAAATACAGGGTAAAATATCTAAACCATTTTCAATTATGCCAAATGCAGGGTTTCCCAGGGATATAGACGGCCGACAGATGTATCTTGCTTCTCCGGAATATTTTGCTGAATATTCTCTTAAATTCCTGGATGCAGGGGTTTCTGTAATTGGAGGCTGCTGTGGCACAACACAGGAACATATAAAAAAAATGGGTGATGCTTTTCTTTCGCTGGATAAAGGAAGAAGGCAGCAAATAGTAATTAAGCAGGAGGAAGATTCTTCAATAGAGCCAATTCCTCTGGATAAAAGATCTTTATTTGGCAAGGCTCTTTTTAATAAAGAATGGATAACTACAGTAGAATTAGTTCCTCCTGTTGGGACTGATCTTACAGGAGTGTTAAATAAGGCTGAAAAGCTTATTAATCATAATGTTAATGTTATAAATATTCCTGATGGACCAAGAGCTTCCTCCAGAATTTCTGCCTTTCTGACAGCATTTGAAATATATAGAAATACGGGAATAGAAACTATTCCTCATATATGCTGTAGAGATAAAAATTTAATTGCTCTTCAGTCTGAACTCTTAAGTACTCAGGCCTCTGGTCTTCGTAACATTCTTGCTATTACCGGTGATCCTCCAAAAGCTGGAAACTATCCGGATGTAACAGGTGTTTTTGATGTTGATTCTATCGGTCTGATATCTTTGGCCTCGAGCTTAAATAGAGGGATTGACTTAGGAGGGAAGAAGATTCCCACACAAACTTCCTTTGTTATCGGTGCCGGAATAAATCCCACAGCCCAATTTGTGGAAAAAGAGATTGAAAGAGCATTTATAAAAGCTGAAGCAGGTACTGACTATTTTATTACACAACCTGTTTTCGATCTTGAAGTTTTGAGTGATTTTCTTGACCGGATAAAATCCAGTGGAGTTCCTGTTATAGCAGGAATCTGGCCTTTGGCCAGCTATCGGAATGCTCTTTTCCTTCATAATGAAGTACCGGGAGTAAGTATCCCTGAACATATAATGAAGAGGATGGAGAAACAGGAATCCAAAGAATCTGCAAGAAATGAGGGAATACTTATAGCAAGAAATTCAATTAAGCAGATGAAAGATCAAATTGCAGGTATCCAGGTAAGTCCACCTTTTGGACGAATAGATACAGCTCTTGAGGTAATGCAATAAAGAACCTGTTTAGGCTGGAGGCTATTCCCCGGCAGTTATGGAATTGCTCTCTGCTTCTTTGTAATTTAATACTATTTTTTCTCTTGTTCGTTTCTGGGTTAGTTTTAGATAAAGTGTTTTTTCTTCCCGTTCATAAACCCATCCGCTCGAATAATATTGAAACCTTTTATCACTGTTCCAGTTTATGCCATTCATCTGTAAGTTTTTGAATGGTTCCACTCCTTTTATTACTACGTGATGGATACCACCTCTGGGATATGTAAATTCAAATACAGAAGAGTTTTTGTTTGATGTATTGGATACAGTGTTTGCGGCGGTCCATACAGAAATATCTGTTCCCGCAGTTCCCTTGAAATTTACAACATGCGGGTAATATTCATTTGAAATTAAATTGGAATATAGTGTATCAGCACCAAAATAGCTGTTTCCGTGAATCCCCCCCTCTCTATCTATGAATTCAGGTATAAGGCCGGATTCATCTGTTAGAGAAAGTACACTTACTACCATACTTCTTCCTATTGTTTCAAAAAGATCATTTGATTCAGTTTTGCCTATTTCATACAATGCAAGACCTGTTCTTGCGGAAAGCAGTGTATCGAAAAATCTTTCATTTCCACCTGCAAGGAACAATCCGTTATTTACCCGTGTAAGTGCCGGAAAAATCTGTTCTTCAATTACAGAATATAGTCTCATTAGATCTTTATACTGATCATTTTCTAGTTTTACTGAAGCAATATAAACTTCTACCATTCCTGTAAGTACAGCTGGTTCAAATCTTTTTCCCAGATCTATAGATGATACAAATTTACTAAAATCTCTGATTAAAGCAGAGGATGAAATCCAGGATAGTTCCTGCATTAGATTTGCTTCATGAAACAGGGTTAAATCTTCAGATTTTGCTGCTGTGGAAATCCTTTTTTTAAGATTATCATCCATTGCTCTTCGTGAAGAATTAGCATTTACAACATTGCCGGAGAAAGTTGCACTAAGGAAGTTGAATAGATCTTCTTTATTACTAACTTTATTAATGATATTTTCTATCTGTGCAAGCCTTCCCCGTTTTAAGCTTTCAGATATAAAAGAGCTTAGAAGATTGTTGTCAAATCCATTGGTTCCATCAGCCAGAATCCATTCACCGCTTTCATAGGTAAATCTTCCATCACGCCATCCTTCATATGCGGTACTGATAAAATCTTCTACAGTAGATTCATAAAGATCTGTTGAAACTGGTCCTGTTTCCCCGAAGAAATAGTACTGAAGAGGATCTTTGTTTCCAATTTTATCAATAACAATAGATGCTGATTTATCTGTAAGTGGAAGTAAAAGTGATCCGGCTGTCATATCAAATATAGAACCGCTTCCTGCAGCTAACATATAATTTGCACCGGAAACAGTGTAGGAATAACAGGGAAGAAATGATACCTGATGGAGATCTGACATGAATTCTACAGGGATTACCAGTGTATCTTCAGAATCCCCTGTATATTCAATATCAAATACTATACTTGTTGATTCATTTGTACTGATTGTTATTATAAGGGAATTTGTAAAAGATAGAATAAACCCTGTATCAGTAGTTGCATAGCCAGTAAGATTAGCAGAAGAAAATGTTCCATCCTGAGTAAGGAATGTAACTGGTTCTTTTGAAAGATTTATAATAAGTCCCGGTACTGTTAATTTTACATTTGAGATATTGTTTTTATCCAGTCCCTGTTCTCCTGAACCTGATAATCTTATTCTGTCAATCTGGATATTAAAAATATTGTCCCTGTTACTGAATTCAAGAAATAACAGAAATCCTGTTACAAAAAGGAATAAAAGGGGCACAAAATAATATATATTCTTAATTTTTGTGTTCATCAGACGCATAATAACAATGAAAGATTAAAATATCAACCTTGTCTATTTTTAGTTCAGACAGTATATTGTCTTCTAATAAGCAAGGAGCAGATAGTGAGAGTTTTTTCATTATTATTAATTGTAATAATACTGTTTGCGGGGTGTACAACAACTACAACCAGAACAGATAAGCAGGATTTAGCAGAAAAAGAATCTGAAGTTGAATTATCTCCATATGAGACTATCGGTTTTTATATGAGTGTGGGAGATCCTTTAAGCGCACTTGAGTTATTTGAGACTGCATATTCTGAAAATCCTGATAGTGATGAAACAAGAATATTACATTCGTCACTTTTGTTAACTGTAGGTCAGTTAAATGAGGCACGGTCTATACTGGATTCATTAATATCTGAAGATCCTGGTAATATTGAAGCTCTTCTGAATATGTCTTTTCTTGAAGGGATGGAAGGAAATACTACAGCTCAGGAAGAACAGCTTAACCATATTCTGGAAGTGGATTTTGAAAATGCTGAGGCACTTTCTTATCTTGGTGAAATATTTCTGGCAGAAAAAAAATATGAAAAAGCAGAGGATGCTTTTCAAAAAAGTATTAAGATTGATAAGGAGAATATGGTTGCAAGGGTAGGATATGGCAATCTGCTTTTACGGGAAAAATCTTATGAAAAATCAATTGAACAGTTTGATCATGTTATAGAAACAAACCCGGATTATTCTTTTGCATATTCTGACAGGAGTAAGGCACGGGCTGGTCTTAGTGATGCCAGTGGTGCAATTGCTGATCTGACAAAAGCGATTGAACTTAATGATGAATACTACTGGAATTATGTTGATCGTGGGAAATTACTTATTTTTGTTAATGATACAACAGGTGCATTTGATGATTTTAATAAAGCTATTGAAATAGATCCTGACTTTTTTTATGCCTATGTGTACAGAGCTGGTATAAATAATGGAAGGAATAATATTGAAGCAGCAGCTTTTGATTATCACAGGGTCATAGAGCTTCGACCGGATTACTATTATGCATATGAGCCTTTGGCTCTAATAGAATATATGATGGGTAATTATAGATCAGCAGCAGAGATGTTTAAAAAAACAAAAGAAAGTATTCCAGAGGATCCTGCATATATTCTTCTGGAAGGTATATCGAGGTATGCAGATGGAGATAAGGAAGGTGGAATAACTGTTATCAGTTCATCTATGGATGAAATGTCAAGAGATAGTTATTTTTATGATATAGCCAGGATGTTTGCAGAACCAGGATATGATTCCTTTTTGGTAGGTAAATTGACCAGGGAGACAAAGCTTCCATTAAAAAGCAGAGTTTTGTTTTATGTTGCTACCTATTATAAGCTTATAGGTAATCAGAGGCTTGCAAATACCTATTTTCTGGAAGTTGCAGAGGCCAAAATATATGGAATGTTTGAAACTGATCTGGCAGAATATGAGTTGAAAGATATATTGATAGATTAGAATGTAAATAGAGGAGAAAAAACTTGAAGGAAAGTGATACTATAACCCCGGTTATACTGGGTGATCGGGAAATTATTTTAATTGGAACAGCGCATATATCCCAGGACAGTATAGAAGAGGTAAAAAAAGTAATTGAAGAAGAAAAACCGGATCATGTATGTGTTGAAATAGATGCCTCCCGTTATAAGACCATGTCAGAAGGTCAGAATTGGGAAAATATGAAAATTGATAAGGTTTTAAAAGAAGGTAAGGGATTTCTTCTTTTAGCTAACCTGGTGCTTACTTCCTTCCAGAGAAAGATGGGTAAAAATCTGGGAACAACTCCTGGTGAAGATATGAAGGCAGCTATAGAAGTTTCCAAAGAAGCTGGTATTCCTTTTTCATTCAGTGACCGTGAGATACAGGTAACTTTACGCAGAGCCTGGTCAAAGTCATCCTTCTGGAATAAAAATAAAATGCTTGCTGCGATGATCTCTTCCATATTCTCAAAAGAAGAACTAACAGAAGAAGAGATAGAAAAGTTAAAAGAGAAAAGTGCGTTACAGGATATGATGGAAGAGATGGCAAGATATCTTCCCTCTGTTAAAGAAGTACTAATTGATGAAAGAGATCAGTATCTTGCAACAAATATTTTTACATCTCCAGGAAAGAAAATAGTTGCAGTCATAGGTGCCGGTCATGCTAATGGAATGGTTCAATGGTTGAATGATCTTCATGAAAATAAGGTTTCAAAAGACCTTAGTGAAATTAGCCAGGTCCCAAAACCTTCCAAAATAAAGAAGTTTATTCCCTGGTTAATACCAATAGTAATAGCCGGTCTTATGGGATTTGGTTTTTATAAATCCGGATGGAATAAGGGTCTTGAAATGTTTGTTTACTGGTTTATGGTAAATGGTATTCTTGCTGGAATAGGTGCACTAATTGCCCTTGCACACCCTTTAACTATTATACTTTCTTTTCTGGCAGCTCCTTTTACATCATTAAATCCCACTATAGGTGTTGGTCTTGTAAGCGGATTATTTGAGGGTTATATACGAAGACCCAGGGTATCAGATTTTGAAAATCTTCCGGAAGATATATTAACTATTCGGGGTTTCTTCCGAAATCGATTTACCCATGCTCTTGTAGTGTTTTTCTTTTCCAGTGTAGGCAGTTCTATTGGAACATTTATTGCGTTTCCATTTTTATTGAATCTTATCCGCTGATTGGAAGGATTTGTATCGAAACAGATTGATTTTTATGTACAGACGCCCAATTTGGGCGTCTCTATCATTACAATCATTTTCCAAAAATTGTCTTTATACTTTCGGAAATATTACGTACACCCTTATAAATCCCGTGCTCAGACCTTGCATGCAAGGTCTCTACAGAATTTGGGCCGATAAACCTGGTAAATCCCATTTCCAGGGCTGTTTTTATTCTTCTTTCCATGTGTGCTGTTGGACGAATTTCTCCGGCCAGACTTATTTCTCCGGCTACGGCTGTTTCTTTTGGGAATGGGATGTTTGTTCTGGTAGAGTATAGTGCACAGGCAAGGGCCAGTTCTATACCTACCTCATTCAGTTTCATCCCTCCTGCTACGTTTATATAAATATCCTGATCTGAAAAACGCAGGCTCATATTTTTTTCAAGAACAGCAGCAATTCTGGATACTCTATTATTATCTATACGGTCAGAATAAATTCTTGAGAATCCGCTTTTTGCCGGAACTGTGAGAGCTTGAATTTCCACCATCAAAGCACGTGACCCCTCAAATACCGGAACTGCAGAGATCCCCGGGGGCATTCCGTCATCTCTTTGGATAAGAAACAGTGTTGATGGATCTTTGACTTCCTGAAGTCCTGTTGCTTCCATAGTGAAAAGGCCAAGTTCATCAACAGATCCGAATCTGTTTTTAGCAGCTCTGACAAAACGTATACCGGAATTTGAATGATCAAAATATAGAACAGTATCTACCATATGCTCTACAATTTTAGGTCCCGCTATTATACCTTCTTTTGTAACATGGGCAATAAAAAATATTGCAGCATTGTTATTTTTACTCCAGCTAATAAGTGAGTGACCGCAAAATTTTACCTGATTTACAGTTCCAGGCACTTTACCTGCTTCCTCGGATACTACGGTTTGAATAGAGTCCATTACTATCAGTTCAGGTTTGGACTTATTTAGTACATCCAGTATTCTGTTTAAATCAGATTCTATAAGTATTTCTATTTTTTCTGATTTAATACCCAGGCGATCAGCTCTCATTTTAAGTTGACTTGCGGATTCTTCTCCGGAAATGTATAGAATTTTTCCTGAATCTTCTGAATTCCTGTTTATTTTAACAGATCCTGCAATCTGCATCATTAAAGTAGACTTACCTATTCCTGGTTCGCCACCCAATAGTATTGCAGATCCTTTCATAATCCCACCGCCTAATACTCTGTCGACTTCAATAAATCCAGAGCTGAAACGGGGGGCTTCCGATATGTCCACATTGTGGAGCATAATTGAATTTTTTGATGAGAGTCCTGGAGACATATTCCCAGATGAACTTTTTCCTGATACTGAACCAGGCCTAAGAGTTATCTGCTCCATTGTGTTCCAGTTTCCACAGGATGGACATCTTCCCAGCCACTTGGGGTCCTGATGACCACATTCTATACATTCAAAAACTGTTTTCTTTTTTGCCATATTAACCTCTGGAAGCTGTTACTATTTTCTAACTATATATGAATTAAATTGCTTCCTTACTTTTTAATAATTGTATAGATTTCAGGATTTCATTTTTCTCAAGAAGTTGATTTGTAATATATTTGTGCAGAACTGTATTTATCAATGTTTGATAGGGTATTCCCTCCCTGGCAGCCTTTTCCTTTAACTTTCCCAGGTCGTATTCTGCTATTCGAAGACTAATTGCCTTATTTTTTTTTGCTCTGGAAAGAATTGATTCAATTTGCTCTTTTTTCCCAACTGATACGGAAACCAGGTTTTCTATATCGTTTTCAATTGATTTTTCTTTATTGGTAAGATTATTCATTATCTCCTCCATATCTTTTATGGAATTTTCTACTGGGAAACGCAGTTTTCAGGACAATACGTTCCTTATTGTCAATCAAAAATGGTACTACCCATGTATAATTATTTATTGGCAGTATAAAATAATATTGGTTTTGTCTTGCTGGATTTTCAATTATATCGATATATGAACCTTCTAAAAGTAATCCTGCAATTTCCTCAAATGATATAGAACGATTGACTTGTAACCATTCGTTCTTTTCTTCATCCCAGATAATGTCCATATATATACTATAATAATATGTATATACATTGTCAACGTTAGTTGGAGGTTGGGTGCGATTTCCAATCCCGGTTTTTATTTTTTCTTTAATGAGAACCCTTTGCAAATACCAATAGAGCTGGATATTTCTGAAATGTTAACCAGGGGTTGCCGGGAATCGAATCCCCTCCCTGGTGGTTTGTGGGGAGTGCTAGTTTTTGTTACAACAACAGCCGCTGATCCAGATTAATTGGTCTTCTATTATCACTAAGGGTTTTTTCGATATAGTGCCGGTCAAGACTAAGATCCTCAACCAGTTTTAATAAAAGATCTTCAGTAATAAGATTCTGTTCTGCAAATAGGTATATAAGAGCTTTTTCAGAAATAAAATCAACCATCAATGAATTAAGATTTATTCTTTCTTCTGGTTTATTGTCGTATTTTTTATGAAGATGTTTGTAAAGTTCAGAATCTGCAATATTATTTTTCAAATACTTCAGTTCCCTTTTAAGGGGCTCTATATCTCCTGATGATGCAGTTTCTCCCAGGGGTTTCAAAGTAAAAAAAGTATACTCTTTTCCAGGTAGGTAATGGTGATTATCACATCTTGTGCAGTAATTGGGTTCGAGGGATCCAAGTTTTTCTCTATCTCCACCAATCACAATAAGAGGATCAAAGTAAAGAGAGGGACACTCTGCACCATCAATTGTATAGTATCTGTATGTATAAAACGAGTCTTCTATACAGTCTTCATGTTCACAGTAAGCTGTAAGGGGAAAAACATCAGTAGCTGTTTCCAGCATTAGCCTTGCTGTGGAATTAAAGATATCTTTTCTGAAATTCAAAATAAGGGTTGGAAAAACAAAGTTCAGACCTTTTTCAAGACTTGCATTTCTCACAACATAAACCAATCGTTCATCGTAGAAAGATGCTTCGTCTATGATCCATGTTCCTATATCAGTATTTTCTTTAAGAATATTTTCAAGTTCAAAGGAGTTACTTATATGGGCAATATTATTACCGCAGCGTTCATAACCACCTCTATAGGCAAGGGCATCATCAGGATAATCAGGGAAACGGTTTTTATCAAGCATCGATCTTATAAAGAATACTTTTCGTCTGTCAGCCCCCTGAGTCGAGGTTCTATCTGCAATTATCTGACTCTTCTTAAGAGCTACAAGTGAATCTCTCCATACTCTGGAAGAATATTCTGTTTTTCCGGAACCCATTGGGCCTATTACAAGCATTCGTCTTGAGTCTCTGGAGAAATCAAAATGGTTAAATGAATGATGTATTCTTACACTGGGGAAACCAAGGCTTTTTAAAAAATCTTTTGTGTCTGTACTGTTTTGAACTTCCTGCATAAATGCATATTAACCTATAAATCTCTTTTGTACCAGAAAAGCCAATCAGAAATTTTGATTGATTAACCAGTCTCTAAACCTTGACTTTGACATTACTTAAATGTAGTGTCATGTCCATGATTGCACTAAAACTTTCCCAACCCCTTTATTATTTAATGATGGCTGTTCTTATAGCTAATCTCACCCAGAGAAAGCATGTTAAACATGGTAATCGCAAACGTCTTGCTACATTATGGGTGGCTGGAATCCTTCTGTTTTTACAGGTTGAACTTGTTCTTATTCAGCATTTTGAGCTGTCTGATATGTTATTAATTCCTTCTTTTATTTTTGCACTTGCTTTGGTTTATCCCTTACGTTCAAAAATATTTATTTTTAGAACTAAATGTGTCAGCTGTAATGAGAAAATGAGTTTTAATAAAACTGTTTATTGGGATAATAACCTGTGTGACAGCTGTCAGCCAGAGACAGAGGAAGAAAAAAAAGCAGCTGCTGAAAAGGAAGCTAAGGCAGCTGAGATTGAATCATTTCCTGAAAATCCTGAAACAGTGGAAGAAGTAGACTGGGAAGCCTGGGAACCAAAAGAAACAGCTGTTATCACCTATATTTTTAAAGATGATAAAGTTTTACTAATTAATAAGAAGACTGGTCTGGGTGCAGGTAAGGTAAATGCTCCAGGAGGGCGGGTTGAACTATCTGAAATGCCTGCAGAGGCAGCAGTCAGAGAGGTTCAGGAAGAGACCGGATTTACTCCTCTTAATGTTAAAGAAGTAGCCCGGTTATCTTTTATTTTTAAAGATGGATATTCACTTAAAGGAATAGTTTACTTTGCTGATGACTGTACAGGTGATATGAAAGAAACAGATGAAGCTGATCCTTTCTGGGAAGCAGTTGATAAAATACCCTATGATAAGATGTGGGAAGATGATGAGCTTTGGCTTCCCCTTGCAATTAGTGGAAAATATGTAAAAGGTCATTTTATATTTGATGGTGATAAAATGATTAGCCAGGAAATTGAAGAGAATTAATAATGAAACTTCTTGATTCTTGACCTTGTTTATGGTTACTATTTAGGTCAGGTATTAGGGGATGATAATGAAAATAGCTTTTTTTGTTGCAAAGCAATATGATGAAGATTTTTTTAATGAAGCAAATAAAAATTTCAAATTTACAGTAAAATATTTTTCGGAACGTCTAAGCATAGATACAGTAATTATGGCTTCGGGGTTTGATGCTGTTTGTGCTTTTGTTAATGATGATATTAATAAAGAAGTAATACTAAAACTGGAAGAGCAGAATATTGGGCTAATTGCCATGCGCTGTTCAGGTTATAATAATATCGATATGAAGGCTGCTCTGAATAAAATACGTATTACAAGAGTTCCTGCATACTCTCCGTATGCTGTTGCAGAACATGCTTTGGCACTGATTATGTCCCTTAACAGAAAAACCCATAAGGCTTATAATCGAACAAGAGAATCAAATTTCAGTATAAAAGGGTTACTTGGTTTTGATTTGAACGGGAAGAAGGCCGGTGTTATCGGAACAGGTAAGATTGGCCGGATCTTTATCAGAATTGTAAAAGGTTTGGGTATGGATGTTGTTGCTTATGACCCCTATCCAAATAAATCTTATGCTGATGGTCTAGGCTTTACCTATGTGGAGCTTGATGAACTATATAAAAGTTCTGATATAATATCTCTTCATTGCCCCCTTACAAACGATACTTTTCACCTTATAGATAAGGATGCAGTAAGTTTAATGAAAAAAAATGTAATGCTTATAAATACTTCACGTGGTGGTCTTATTGATACCAAAGCTCTGGTTGATTCTTTAAAAGAAGGAAAGGTTGGATACGTAGGGCTTGATGTTTATGAAGAGGAGGAAAATTTCTTTTTTGAAGACCATTCTGATTCTATTGTGACTGATGATATTCTTGCCCGTCTACAGACATTCAATAATGTTCTTATAACATCTCACCAGGCCTTTTTTACAAAAGAAGCTTTGGGTAATATCTCTTTTACTACTTTGTCCAATATAAAAGAGTATCAGGCCGGTAGTACCCTTTCAAATGAAATATGTTATCATTGTGATCAGAATTAAGGGTATTTATAATGGACTTATTTCTTTCAATTTTTCCAATTGTACTTCTAATTTTTTTAATGGTAAAAAAGAACCCTTTATCTTCCCATAAGGCACTCCCAATTGTAGCTTTGCTATTTTATTTTATTAAACTTGTTTATTTTGAAGAGAGTGCAAATATTATTAATGCAACTGTATTAAGTGGAATTCTAACAGCATTAACACCAATTTTAATTATTTGGGGAGCTATTTTACTTTTTCGTACAATGGATAATTCCGGATCTATGAATACTATAAAAGAGTGGTTAAACACCATTTCCCGGAATAAAATAGCGCAGCTTATGATTATTGGATGGGCTTTTGCTTTTCTTATTGAAGGTGCAAGTGGATTTGGAACACCTGCAGCTCTTGCAGCCCCTGTACTTGTTGGGCTGGGTTTTAAACCTGTCCGTGTTGCTATTCTGGCTCTTATTATGAACACTGTCCCTGTCTCTTTTGGAGCTATAGGAACACCTACCTGGTTTGGGTTTGGAGGACTGGATATAAGTTCTGAACAGTTGATTCGAATTGGTTATGAGTCGGCATTTATTCATTTTGCAGCAGCACTAATTATTCCTGTTATTGCTCTGTCCTTTGTTGTTTCCTGGTCTGATATAAAAAAGAATATTGTTTTTATATATCTTTCAATTCTAAGTACGGTTATTCCCTATTTTATTATTGCAAGCTTTAATTATGAATTTCCTGCCCTTATTGGTGGAGCTGCGGGTCTTTTCTTTAGTACTGTATTTGCTAAAAAAGGTATTGGTTTAAGTAAAGAGGAGTTGGGTCTACCTAATAAGAGTTCTGTTTCTCCAGGAGTTCTAATAAAAGCTTCATTTCCACTTTGGGGAACAATTTTTGTACTTATTATTACCAGAATTCATCAACTTGGTATTAAAGCCATTCTAACATCAAGTGAACACTCCTTTGATATTGCTTTGGGGTCATTTGGTCAATTATCTATAAGTCCTTCATTAGTAATAGCATTAAATAGTATTTTCTTAACTGATATAGGCTGGAATATAAAACTTCTGTATATCCCTGCATTGCTGCCTTTTTTTCTTATTTCATTTCTTACTTTTTGGATAATGAAGATGAGCAGAAGTTCTATTACAGAAACATGGATGGATACCATTAGTAAAATAAAAAATCCGGCTATTGCACTTATGGCAGCACTTGTTTTTGTGAAGCTCCTAATGTCAGGTGGTGATCAATCAGGGACCTACATTATAGGCCAGGCCTTAACTATCCTTATAGGCTCCAATTGGAAGTTCTTTGCCTCTTATCTGGGTGCTTTTGGATCTTTTTTTGCAGGCTCAAATACAATCTCAAACCTGACTTTCGGTGGAATCCAACTCTCCATGGCAAAGAACCTCGGCTTAAGTATCCCTACTATTCTTGCTATGCAGTCTGTAGGAGGTGCCTATGGGAATATGATCTGTATCAATAATATAGTTGCTGTATCATCTGTTCTCGGGCTAAGTAATAAAGAGGGATATATCCTGAAAAGGACAGTTGTCCCAATGATTATATATGGTTTAATTGCAGGATTTATTGCTCTGGTATTTCTTTATTAGCTTTTATGCTAACATACAGAACAGGAGAATAATTGATGACAATTGATGGAAGAGAGATGAGCTCTTGACTAATCTAAGTAATAATATAAAAACTCATTTACTTCTTGTATTAGCAACTATTTTCTGGGGTGTTACACCTGCTTTTATGAAGGTAAGCTTACTTGAAATGAATGCTTTTACTTTTAGCACCTTAAGGTTGTTTACAGCTTTGATAGTTTCGGGGTTACTTCTTGTATTTTCCAGGTCATGGAAAAAAGTTGAAAAAAAAGACTGGTTACTATTTGTTGTTATAGGTTTATTTGGATTTTTTATTTTTCAGATTAGTTTTCCTGTAGGTGTTAAATATACTTCTGCCAGTATTTCTTCTCTTATTATGGCAACTTTGCCAGTTAATGTAGTTCTTATTAATCTACTTCTTAGGTCAGAAAAAATTTCCCTTCGTACAATTACTGGTATTATTCTTTCTATAGCTGGTATTACAGTTATAATTCTAGGAACTAAAGGTGGTATATCTCTTGAGGGAACTTATACCATAGGTGTAATTCTATTAATTATATCTGAAGTGGGATTTGCGGTTTATACTGTAAAATCCAAATCTTTAATAAGTAAATATTCTCTATATCAGGTTATGTTTCTGGTAATACTTTTTTCATTTGTCCCTTTTGTATTTATATCTGCAAAAAATATTATCAGCACTCCTTTTTATTCTGTTTCAGGTATTGCCTGGACAGGACTAATTTTTACAGGAATTTTTGGTACATGTATTGCCAATATTCTCTGGTATGGTGGAATTAGACATCTTGGCTCAACTAAAACTTCTATTTATGCAAATTTACCACCTGTTTTTGGAATTATTGTAAGCTTTATATTTCTAAATGAAACTCTAACTCTGTTACAGATAGCAGGAGGTTTTGTTATAATGGCAGGTGTAATTTTGGTTAACAGGAAAAATTCTTAAGGATACAAGCTAATGAAATATATAGGAGCCCATGTAAGTGCTTCCGGTGGAGTAGAGAATGCACCATTAAATGCTGAGGTTCTAGGAGCAAAGGCCTTTGCTTTATTTACCAAAAATCAAAAACGATGGGTTTCTCCTCCTCTTACAGAAAAATCTATTCATGGATTTCGTACTAATTTGGATAATGCAGGAATTTTAGCTGACATGGTTCTTCCTCATGATTCATATTTAATAAATTTAGGTAATCCTGATAATGAGAAACGAGCTAAATCTCTGGATGCTTTTATTGTAGAAGCAAAAAGAGTTGAGCTCCTGGGACTTAAGCTTCTTAACTTTCATCCTGGGAGCCATCTTGGTAAGATTGATCCATCAGAATCTCTAAAATTAATATCAGAAGGGATAAATACTGCCATAGAAGAGACTGAGTCTGCTGTATTAGTAATTGAAACTACAGCTGGGCAGGGGAATAATGTTGGTTATATTTTTGAACACCTGGCAGATATAATAGAAAATATAGGAAATAAATCCAGAATTGGTGTTTGTATTGATACCTGTCATATTTTTGCAGCAGGTTACGATATTCGGACAAAGGAAGCCTATAACACAACTATGGATCAATTTGACTCTATTGTAGGTATGAATTATTTAAAAGGGTTTCATTTGAATGATGCCAAAAGTGAGTTTGAAAGCAGAGTAGACAGACATGACTCTATTGGAGCGGGGAATATTGGACTTGAAGCTTTCAGGTTTATTATAGAAGATTCCAGAACTGATAATATGCCGCTTATTCTTGAAACTCCCAATCCGGAAATTTGGAAAGAAGAAATAGAGTTATTGTACTCATTTTCCAGGTAATGGTTTTGTCAGCAGATATACTTTCAATGGGTCGTTTTCCTGTGTTGACAAACGGGGCTCTATTTATATATATTTGAACACCGATAGGAAGATAATTTCTATCCTTTGGAGAGGTGTCCGAGTGGTCGAAGGAGGTAGTCTTGAAAACTATTGAACTGCAAGGTTCCGTGGGTTCGAATCCCACCTTCTCCGAGATATCAGTGCTTTATTTTGAGTGCTGATTTTAGTTTTTAGGTATGTTTTTTCTGGAGAGGTGCGAGAGTGGTTGAATCGGGCGGCCTGGAAAGGCGTTGAGCTGCTTGCGAGTTCCGAGGGTTCAGATCGGCCGTGCGTCTTTTTGGGTAAGAGTTT
>DAOWEB010000170.1 GCA_030638735.1 Spirochaetaceae bacterium | reverse complement strand
TTATAAAAAAGACAAGTGAATCCGTTACAAAGGAAAAAACTGAAATGCTTAGTAAGCATTTACTGGAACTTTGTGTTAGAACCGGGTATATGAGTGAAGTAAAACAAGCTCAAATGCAGATGGTTTAATCTGTATTTATATAACACATTGTTAGAATAATAAAAAAAAGTATAAAATTGATACACAATGTATAATAGCGCTTGACATAATTCAGTTCATTAACCATATTAAGCCCATACAAATTCTCAAGCCTGGTCGGAAGCAAGCTTCCTGCTCGGCAATGGGTCGTACCGGAAGAGCGAAGCGATGAGGGACGATCTCAGCAACCAAAGGAGTATTACATGATTAGCAATCCCAGAAAAGATGAGTTCAAAAGAGAAACAAAAATTAAGACAGCACTTTTGGGGGCTACCGGTGCAGTTGGCCAGGTATTTATGTGGATGTTATCTGATCATCCATGGTTTGAGATAACACATATTAGTGCTTCTGAATCAAGAGTAGGTAAGAAATATGGTAATGAAGTACATTGGATTCTTCCCATGGAAATACCAAAAAACATACAGGATATTACTATACAAAGTTTCAATCTAGACGATCTGAAGGCACAGGGAATTAAGATTATTTTTTCTGCTCTACCCAGTCAAGTAGCTGAAAAAATAGAGCCTGCTTTAATTGAAGCAGGGTTTGCTGTTTTTTCCAACGCAGCGGCTATGAGATATGAGAAAGATGTTCCAATAATGATTCCTGAAGCAAATATGGAAGCCTTAAGCTGGATTGAAAAACAGGGTTATCCTGAGAAAGGGTTTATAGTTACTAATGCAAATTGTTCAACTACCGGTTTAGCTGTTGCTATGGCTCCTTTAAAGAAATTTGGAATAAAGGATCTTTCAGTTTCTACGTACCAGTCTGTTAGTGGAGCAGGACATCCTGGTCTCTCTGCATTGGATATTACAAATAATGTAATACCTTATATTGGAACTGAAGAAGAGAAGATGATTATTGAGTTTAAAAAGATTCTTTCTGTTGAAACAGAGATTTTCCCTTTTTGTGTAAGAGTACCAATAATGTTTGGTCATTTGGAAACAGTTTGGGTTGAATTTGAAGAGAATGTGGATTTGGATGATGTTATAAAAGCCTGGAATGATTCTGCCAATGGTATTGAGCATTTGCCTTCAACTCCTCTTTTACCAATAGAGTATGACCCTCAGGAAAACCTTCCTCAGACAAAACAGGCATTTTATGGAAGTCCTGCAGGAATGACGGTATTTACGGGGCGATTAAAAAAGCAGGGGAATAGAATAGGGTTTGCTCTTCTTGTAAATAATGTTGTTAAAGGTGCTGCCGGAGGTTCTATTCAGAATGCAGAAGCTTTTGTTGCAAAATATCTGGATAAATGAGTTAGAATTAATTCTACGGATTAAAGTAAAATCAGCCGAACCTAGAATAAGGGTTCGGCTTTTTTTTAGGGAGATAGTAATATGGGCTTTATTGTTCTTGTTAATTCAGATCAGAAAATAAAAAATATAATTGAAAATGCTTTTAGAAGAGAAAAACGTTATGATTTTCCAATGGTTATGATGGCCAGTGAAAAAAGGATTCTTGAGTCCCTTAATTTTGATCTTCCCGAAATAATTATTCTTAATTTTGGTGATCCAAAGGTCTCGTATAAATCTATGACCAACCAGGTTAGAAAAGATTCATGGCTACATAGTTTTGGAATTATAGGACTGTATGATGGTTCTACCCAGAATGAACAGGAGTTAATGGAGGAGATGAAGGACCTCAATGTTCTTGTTATGCTCGATTATTCCAGAATTGACAGTCATATCGTAAAAAGTGTGAAAATTATTTCAGAAAACTGGCAATTAATTTATCAAAAAGACCTGTACAGTCATTTTATGGAGCATTCTTCGGGTTCCTTTTCTATTGATAATGATATTCTTGCTGTTTCAATTTATGCTGGTATTGCTGTAACGAATTTAGTGCAGAAAGGTTATTTAAAGCCGGAGAATAAAATGCATCTTCAGCTGGCTCTTTCTGAACTTATTGTAAATGGAATTGAACATGGACATTGTGGTATTAGTTTTGATGAAAAAACAGAATTTCTTCAAAGTGGCCGAAGTGTAATAGATCTTGTTTTAGAAAAGTGTAAAGATCCTGCAGTTGCATCAAAAAGAGTACATTTTGAATGGGATTCCTCTCTTGATAGAACTATTTTCAATATCCGTGATGAAGGCGAAGGTTTTGATGTTTCTAAAATCAAACAGAAAGTAAAGGATGATGATCCCTTATCTCAACATGGTCGTGGAATAATAATGGCAGAAGCCTTTACTGAATCTGTGGAATATAACGATATTGGTAATGAAGTGAAGACTATAGTAAAACATGATGATTCTGTAATTAGAAAAACTCCTGAAGGATTTTCCGGTGAAGAGGTAATATATCCCCAAAAAGGGGATGTTGTTTTTCAGGAAGGAGAAAAAGGGAACTTTCTTTATTATATAGCAAGTGGAAGGTATAAAGTTCTACATAATAAGAAGGAAGTTGGATCCTTAAGTCCTGTAGATTTATTTATGGGAGAGATGGCCTTTCTTTTAAATAACCGTAGGAGTGCTGCTGTAGTTGCAGAGGAGACAGGAAAATTAATAAAGATTTCAAGAAAATCCTTTGTTCAGGTAATGAAGAAATACCCCCACTATGGTATATTCCTTTCAAAGCTGCTTGCCAGAAAAATTGTAAGGGCAAATGAAAAGCATTCTGTTGAAGAGCTATAAATAAGGAAATAATATGAAAGTAATTAAGAATTCGATTGTTACATTGGAATATGTAATGATGGATCATTCCGGAGAGGTTTTGGAGAGCTCTAAAGTAGATGGTGAGTATGATTATCTGCATGGAATTGGAGAGATGCTTCCTGGTGTGGAAAAAGCCCTTTCGGGTTTGGAAAAAGGAGACAAGATAGATATTGTTATACCTCCTGAAGATGGTTTTGGAATTAAAAAAGAAGATTTTATACTGGAAGTAGATAAAGATATTTTCCCTGAAGAGACCATTCTGGAAGCAGGTATGGAATTTGATGTTGAAGATGAAGATGGTGATAATATAATTACTATTCTGGAGTTACGGGGAGAAAAAGTTTTAGTAGATAAAAACCATCCCCTGGCCGGAGAAACTCTAAAAGTTCAGGCAAAAATTCTGGATGTAAGAATGGCAGAAGACTGGGAAATTGAGCATTGGGGCCATAACCATGAAGCTCATGAACACTGTGATCATGATCACTAAACATAATTTTACATAAAGTTTAGCTTGCTATTCCCTGACTATTTTATATAATTAAATTTTGGGGGGATGGTTTGATTATTAATTTATTAGCTAAACTGAACAGAGGAAAGCAAAATAAGTTTATTAATCCTCTAATAGCTGTAATTTTCCTGGCAGGATTGTATTTAAGTTCAACTTATCATTTTTTGCTCTTTCATACACTTGCTGAGGTGTTTAGTATAGTTATTGCCTATTCCATTTTTCTTATAGCCTGGAACTCACGTGATTTTACTGAAAACAGCTATCTTCCTATTTTGGGAGTGGTATATTTTTTTGTGGGTAGTATTGATCTAATACATACTCTTGGATACTACGGGATGGGTATTTTTAAGGGATATAATGCTAACTTCCCAACTCAGCTATGGATTGCTGCCCGGTATCTTGAGAGTATATCGTTGGTTATTGTATTTTTTTTCAAAGTAAAGGTAAAACATATTGCATCAGTTTTCATGATATATATAGTTGTGTTCGTAACTTTGGTCGTGCTGATCTTTTGGGGATTGTTTCCTGAATGTTATATTGAAGGAACCGGATTAACTCCCTTCAAGAAAATTAGTGAATATATAATCTCAATATTTCTTTTTGTCTCAATTGTAATTATTATTCGAGATAAACAAGATATGAATAAAACTGTCAAGAAATGGCTGATTTTATCATTAGTCTTGACAATTGGCTCTGAGCTGATGTTTACATATTATATATCAGTCTATGGAATATCGAACTTACTTGGTCATTATTTTAAAATAGTTTCATTCTATTTCATTTATAAAGCTTTAATTGAAACCAGCTTAAAGATGCCCTATAGTGGTCTGTTTTATAAACTCCATGAAAGCAATTTAAGAATAGAGAATAGTGAGAAAGAACTTAAAATTGCGCTTAAAGAAAAGGAGATGCTTTTAAAGGAAGTTTATCACCGGACCAAGAATAATATGACTGTAATAAGCAGTCTTCTTAATCTTAAATCAGGAGAGCTGTCTGATCCTTATTTGGTAAATATTTTAAAAGATGCCAGTAATAGAATAGTTTCTATGGCTCTGGTCCAGGAAAAACTTTATAAATCCGGAGATTTGCAGTCAATTAGTTTTCCTGAATATGTTAAAGAGCTAAGCGATCATATTGATGAAAGCTATAAAAATACTTCTACGGATATTAAACTAAATATAGATATTGAACCTTCGATGATTCATACTGATATCGCTGTATCAATGGGTTTGATTATCAACGAATTGCTTTCCAACGCCTATAAATATGCATTTATAAATAGAGCAGATGGAGAGATAAGCATCTGTTATAAAGCAATAAAATCAGGAGAGATGGAATTAAGTATTATTGACAATGGAGTCGGGTTGCCAGCTGATTTTGATATAACAAAAACTGCTACCCT
>DAOWEB010000331.1 GCA_030638735.1 Spirochaetaceae bacterium | reverse complement strand
TGTAAAAAGAGGCATTTGAATTATATTTTTATCGAGTACAGGAACCCGGAAACCAAATGCAGAAATAATCTGTAAAAAGAAAATGAGAGGAACTATAAAAGCACCGGGAGATTTCTCTGCCAATCTTATTTCAAGTGCAAGCAGGGTCACTGCCATAAATAATGCAAGGGCTGAAAGAGCTTCAAAGACCGTGCTAAGCGCAATAACTCCTCTTGTAACTCCGATGAATATTATAACTAATAAATGAGCTGTAATACTGGTAATTAAAAGTATTCGAATAGCCGCATCCAAAGTGTTGTTTTGGATGTGAAGCCTTATTACGTATCCGGCTGCCAGAAACAGGTAGAAGACAGCAATTATAAAATTTCCATAGATTTGCATTTAATCCCTCACTAGAACTGACTGGTCAGTTCTAGAATAATTATTACCTATATGACAAAAATAGTCCAGTAATTATTCAAGAAAAATATGAGATACTTAAGTCTTATCCTTGTAGTAGTGAATTAATTTTTTCTATTAACTCCCCTGGATTTACAGGTTTTTCCATAAATGCCTGTACCGGCATCCATTCATCGTCAATATCATCCTGGGAGAAGCCCATAGGCAGTTCCTGATTGATATTAGTAAAAAGAATAACAGGAATTTTCATCAGATCATCATGGGTTCGTACTTCTCTTGCAAGATCCAATCCTCCAGCAGGGTTTTCAGGGAACATCACATCCAGAATAATAAGATCAGGTATACCATCTTTAATAAATTCAATAGCTCCTTTAAGTTCATTAAATGCTTCTACATTAAAACCCTCAGATTTAAGTATGGTCATAATATTCTCAGTAATATCCGGGTCATCATCTACCAGTTTTATTTTTATCATATTAACCTCCGCTTTTTAATGTTTAATTCCTACTGTAAATGTAGTTCCTATATCTTTTTCACTTTCCACAAAAACAGAAAGAGAAAGCTGTTCTGCAATAGTTTTTACAATTTGAAGTCCAAGACCTGTAGACATTTTGTTAAATTGAACAGCATCCGGAGTTCTGAAATATTCATTAAATATTTTATCCAGATATTTTTCTGCAATTCCAATTCCTGTATCCTTTACAGTAACTTTAATTTCATCCTTCAAATCTTCTATTTTAATCTCAATTCTTCCATTTGCAGGAGTATAAAAAACTGCATTGGAAACCAGATTGGAGAAAAGTATTTGCAATTTTTCTTCATTACTGTTCACTGTGAGATCCTGCATATTTGTATTTAAATCAATATTTTTATCAAGAATCTGGTCAGCAATATCCCCTATTGCATTGTCAATAATTTTTTTTAAATATACCTGTTCACTATCAATATTTTGATCTATTTTTGTTCTAAGATTACCCAGATCAAGGATCTGTTTTATTCTTTCTCTTAGAGTTTTCGACCGTATTTCAATTTTATCCAGAAGTTTACGACAGGAATCAGGAAGTTCTTCCCAATGCATGTATTTTAATACACTTATATTACTTTCAATTCCTGCAAAGGGAGCTTTCAAGTCATGAGTGGTTATTAATACCTGTCTTGTTTTTTCTGCATCAGCCAGCTCCAGTTTATGGTTTGCAATACTCAATGAAGAATCTCTTTCTCTGACATAACTGGATAAAGTTGATATAAAATACCATAAGATAAACCATATAAGAACTGCCGAAAATGCAAAGAGAAACCTTATTACAGGTGTCCAGTTTGCATTCTGAGCACTTGTATGCAGAATAGTTTGTTGATGGAGAATCCCTGAACTTTGAAGAAATACACATAAAAGATAAAAGCAAGTAGCTATACAAACAACATAGATACTTTTGGATTTTGGAAAAAAAATACAGGAAATGACTATATGTATAAGATAGATAAATGGGATAAATGTATCTGTACTACCAACAAAGTAAACCAGGCTGGTGACAAAAACCAGGTCAAGAATAATTTGTACCCAGAGGTTAATTGAATTTTTTCTATGTTCATCAATAGATTCATTACGACTAATAAGGAAAAAGCAGGTATTTATTATAATCAGAATTCCGGCCATATAAAACAGTGGTAATACCGGAAGAATAAAACCCAAATCAAAAAGACTGTCTGAAAAGACAATCCCTGTAACTCCACTAATAATAAATACAGCAATAACTATCCACCTGACACTTATAAACCAATGGACGTTGGAGAGCAGCATTTTATCATCAAATTCAGGTGTACCCAGTGATTCACCTGATTTATCAGACATTGTGTATCCTTTAAGCTGATAGGTTGCCATAAAACATCCTGATTAGTAATAATGTGTTGCCATAGTTTTTTTCAACATCACAATATCTTTTTGTTCAATGCTGATAAGACTTCTAATAAAATTTTCAGCCCCCTCATGAAGTGGTTGATTCCGGATTTTTTCATATAGAGTAATAAGTTTTTTATCATAACCAACTGCAGCTTCCAGAAGTTCATCTCCACTCACATCTGTTACCGGGGTTTGCATAGGATGAAACTCTTTCTCAAAATAAAATCCAACTTCATATTTCAGTTTCACTTTTCTGATTTTATTCAAGTCACTTTTCTCTATATTATTAAAAGCTTCCTGCAAATGTCTCCTGTGTCTGCTTAAGTAGTAAGTCAGCAGTTTTACGCCATTGTTTGGTGTATTATCACGAATCTCAATATAGTATAACTCAAGTGTTTTTTCAAAATCTGCTGCTTTATCCAGAACATCTCCTATACTGACAAATGCCATGGTCTACCTCCATATTAATAAAAATCTAGAATTTATCGTAAAAGATATCCTCTGGTTTTAGTCCTTTCTCACCCAAAACATCTGTTACCGCCTCGATCATAGAAGGAGGGCCGCATAAAAATGCCTGACATTTTTTCCCTGATTCCAGATGTTTATCCACAGAAAGATGAATGAACCCGGTTTCGCCATCCCACTTTTCACCCTCTTCAATGGGATCAGAAAGAGCATATATAATTTTAAGATTTGGAAATGATTTTTTAAGTTTCTTAAACTCTTCCAGATAGAATACATCTTTGGTAGTTCTACAGCCAAAAAACAGATAACACTTTCTATTTTCCCATCTGGAATAAATATAATGTATTATACTGGATATGGGGGCCATTCCTGCACCACCGCCTACACAAACTATATCTGTTGATTCCTCTTCTGAAAGCATAAACTCTCCATATGGGCCGGTAAACATTACTTTATCACCTGTATTCAAACTATGAATATAAGTGGATGCAATACCTCCCGGAATAAGACGAACCATAAGCTGAACCTTATTTTTTTCATATGATGGCGAACTGATTGAATATGCCCTGAAAATGGATCCATCCGGACCAGGAGCACGAATTTGAATATACTGACCCGGCTGTTGTTCAATTTCTGATGGTTCAATCAGATCAAAGCTAACTTCTTTAATATCATGGGTAAGATAGCGTTCAAAACCCACTTTAGCATCATACTCTTTTACACTAAGAAGACTTTCGGGAATAGCAATTTTCAGATTCTGTTTAACTTTTACCTGACAGGCAAGGCGTACTCCCAACTTGATCTCTTTTCTGGTTAAAAATGGAGTCTCAGTCGGAAGAACAGGTCCACCTCCGGATTGCACTTCCACCTTACAAAAGCCGCAGGAACCCTTTCCTCCACAGGCTGATGGAATAAATACCCTGTTATCAATTAGAGCAGACAAAAGAGAACTGCCCCCTTTCTGTTCAAGAACAGATGCCCCTTCATTGATGGAAATTACACATTCACCATAGTCTGCGAGATACTTTTCAGCTACAAGGAGAACAGCAGAAAGTATGATAAAGATTGAGGTTGTTACTCCAACTGCCAATAGACCCGATACCATATTATCTCCTTAAGGT
>DAOWEB010000063.1 GCA_030638735.1 Spirochaetaceae bacterium | reverse complement strand
AAATGTATTTTTCCTGGCTACTTCCATTGCTGCATCTTCCATAGCTTTAGGAGGTTTTTCTATTGTATCCTGTACAAATTTACGTATGTTATCGATTCCACTTATGCCCTGTTGCCGCGCTTCTCTCATAGCTAATCCAGCAAGTTCTCCTGAATAGTTTATCCCTTTATAAAATATGTCTGACCCTCCTAGTGCGCCACCAGGAACTCTTATTACTTTACCTAATAAATTTATTACTTTATCACCTTTAGTCTTAGGATTTGGAACATGTATAGCTTTACTTATTTGGGATTCCATTTTACCCAATAGTTCTGGTGAAGATTCAGATAAAAATGCGGCCCATCCCTGTCTTGCTGCTTTAGATATGCCTGTTAACATACCTTTTATCCTTGCTCCAGCCTCAGGTAATGATAATTTACCACTACCAAATGGAGTTGCACTTATTCCTGTTGCGACTAACTCCTCAAATTGGTTTAAAACAGTTGTAGCTGTGTTACCAATAGCATTAACAGCATGTGTTTGTGGTCCTGATAATAGTCCATTAATCCATACTTCCATGAATCTATCCCATTTTGTTGCTTTTAAAGATTCTGCAACAATTTGTTCTGCATTACCTGTTACCCATAATTTTTCAGCTAATTTAGTGCTTTTATTTTTTCCACCGAAGGCTGATATAACATCCTGTAAAACCCTATCGTTTATTTTTGCTGATTTCGGGGTTTCTCTCAGAATTCTCATTGCACGACCAATTTCAGCAGTTCCCCCTGATAACTCTTTAACAACATTATTAAATCTTTCAGTTGCTGCCATAAACTGAGATGTTTTTAAATCAGATGTATCCCCTAGTCTTACCTCTGATGCAAGTTTCATCATATCATTTTTAGATGATTCTTTCATCACCCTTAGCGTTTCTAATTGTACAGCTGTGAATCCTCTTATTTTAGAACTATTTGACCCAACTAGATCCGATTGAGCTATACCTGTTTCATTTGATACTGTCCTTAATTTAGCTTCATCAACTATTGCTTGGTTTTGTATCCCTTTAATAGTCTGCTTATTTCTCACATCATCCAAGCCGATCAAATCATTTTCAATAAGGAATGTTTCTATTCTCTTTATCCCTTCAGGAGTATCATATTTTTCAAGTCTGATATTGCCTACTACCTTTTTAGATTCAGGTAGTAATTCAGGATTTATACGCAAGATAGAATTAGCAACCTCACTTATATCGTTACCTTTTTTATCTAACATTCTAAATGGCATACCATCTGCCTTAACAGCAGCATTAGCTTTTATAACAGACATATCATCTGTAAACCCTTGGTCTAAAAAAGCCTTCTCCAAATCTCCTCTATCGAATACTTTTTTATCTAATGCTTCCCTTAAATCAGGCACTATATCTATTGGTTTTCCTGTGTCTGGACCTACTGCTTTACCGACTTTTAAACTTTTACCAGTTGCTTTTTCAAATAATTGTCCACCTGCTTTCTTTAACCCAAATCCAGCTAGTCCTCCTATTGGATCTGTAAGAATTGCAGCCCTATCTGATATTTTTGCAACAGTGGAAAGGGATCTTGCAATTTTACTTGTGCTTTTTCCTGCTAATGCTAACCCTGATGCACCACCACTGAATATTAATGATATTGGTAATGTTAAATCCTGTATAGCTTGTACTGGATGTTGAACAAGTGCTTCTAAGAATTTACCTTGTTCTGCTGCATCAACCCACCGTGTATAAGATTCTATCATAGTTGGAAGAAAATTTTCACCTATCAATTTGGCTGTTTTTATAGGGTTATCAACTAACGCTTTGCCAAGAAATGCATATGATTGTAGTATTTCTTTTGTTTCAATTCCAATATTTTCTAATAGGTTATCTGTTCTTGGCTCTCCTTCAAATCCCTTTATATCAAGTTGCTTTACTGCCCGCGGGTCAAAAGGTTCTATTTCTCCACCAACCTGTTGCGTATTAGGCGAAGAAGTGTCTGGATCAAATCCGAATCGTTTTTCTATGCTGCTTACTGTATCAATAAATTCAGTTTTTTGTTCTTCAATATCTTCATCAGGTTCAAAACCAAATCTTGTTTCCAAGGATGATGCCATATTATAAACCTGCTATTCTAGTAGTTACAATATCGTCTTCACTTAAAATATTTATTTGCCACTGATCTGTATTTCCTTTTCTCGTTGCAACCACATTTATTTCTTCTCCGTTTCTGGTTGTCTTAAATTTAATTTCACTTTTACTCCCACCAGGTTGTACAATAACATCCTCTGTGAAACTTTTTTTAACTTTTTCAACTACAGATTTTCTAACAGCAATATTATTAGAACTTTTTGGCACTGTAATTGTCTTAAATATACCACTTTTTACTAAGTCGCTAGATATATTTCTACTAGGGACTACTTCTTTTGCCCTTTTTGCAAAGGATGATTGATCTTTAACTTTTTGCATTTTATTCTCTGATTCATCTCTTTGTTCTATTAGGAGATCTGGATCAATACCTGCTTCAACCCATTTATCAAAGTTTTTATCTATATTTTTAATTGCGTCTTCATCACTCATATTTGCCAATGCTCTTACACCATTTTCTGCATTGATACTATTTATTTCGTTTTGAATAAGTTTTTTATTATCTCCTTCTTCCATTCCTTTAATCATATTTTGTAATTGAGTTAATCTCCCTTTTCTTAATTTTACCCTGGAAACTGCCTCATTAGGATTTGTGCCTCTACTAATCGCAATAGTGTTCTTGTCAAAATCTGTTAATAAAGAACTTATATTTAATGGTTTATCTGTTTTTTCTCCAGACTGTGTTTTTTTAAATGCTAATTCTTTTCTCCTTTGCTGCAAACTAAGAAAAGATTGTGTTGCTCTATCATATTTATTCCATCCGGATTTAAATAATGCTTCTTGTTCTTTTGAAGCACTTTTTACTGTTTTTGTTTTTGACCCTTTTGTGTTAATCATTAAGTCAAAACCTGGTTTTGGTTCTGGTTTAATAGACTTTATTTTACCGTTCACAGAAACTGTTATAAAACCATCTGCTGTATTTGATGTTATTTTAGGAAAAAGCCTATTTAACTTTTCAATCTTCTGTTTACTATTAAGGATTTTCCCATTAGCGATTTTATTAATATCATCTTTATTAAAACTTGGTGTCGATAACTTATTTTTAACAACTTCATTCAATAATATCTCTTCTTGTGCCTTACCAGTTTCTTTTTCTTTTTCTAATACCTCCTGTTCTTTAAATTTAGTGTCTATATTTTGCTGTATTCTAATTTCTCTAATAAACTCACCTTGGGATAAATTCAATAAAGGTTTGGATTTTTCTGCTATTAATCTTTTCTTTTTAATATCTGGTTCTGCTTTAATTAAACTTGCCATTTGTTGTAAATTTTGTCGGATATTTTTGGATTCATGTAAAGATATTTTAGAAGTACGCCCTGTTGGATCTGCCTGTGCTGCTTCTAATCTGGGTTGAATAACATCCTGTTGAATATCTTGTATATCCTGTTGAAATTCACTGGTTTGAACAAAAGTATCACCTCTTAATCTTTGTGATGGATGTACAGATGATTGTGGTTGGTTAGCCTGTCCTAAAGTATTTAAGACATTGATACCACTACCAAGTGTTGATAATTCAATATTCCGAGAAGCTACATCAGGTTGGTCTATTGGTTTTACTCTGTCTAAATTTCTTATTCTGGCTTGTTTTAATTGGCGATCAAGTTCAGTGTCCTCAGCCCTAGCAGCCCTTTGTTCATCTGATTCTAAACTAGCAAATGATATTGCAGTATTAGCCACTTCACTAGTCGGAAAATCTTCATCTCCCCTTGATGCTGATATTATTCCTCCTGCAGTACTACCTGCTTGTGCGCCAAAAGCTATTCCTTGTGGGCTTCCACCGGTAGCAACCCCACCTGCAATAGCTCCACCTATTGTTGAAATTGTGCGTATACCAGACGCCCTTCTGGCAGCTGCTCTGTTTTTAGCTGCTCTTTCCCTGGCTGCTCGTAAAGCTTCAGATTGCTGCAAACTTTGGAAAGCTTGTCGAAGTCCAGTTAATTTTGGGGATACTACTCTTGGCATTGTTTTCTCCTTATATTCTTAAACTACTTAAAAGTCCACTTAAAGGGCCATCACTACCACTACTTCCATCACCACCACTTTCTCCAGCATTTTCAGCTGCAGTAGCTGCTATCTTTAATTGATCAATTAATGATAATGTTTCTACTCCAGCTGTTTTACTACTGAGAAAATCACCAAATAATTGGTTACGTAAATTTAAAAAACCAGCTGATCTATCTAAAGCTTGGTTTTGAAAACCAATTTCCTGTATTCCTAATCCTTCCTCAGTTCTTGCTAACTGATTTGCAGCTGCACTACTTCCACCTAAACCTCTTCTACTGAGAAATTCTCCCTGACTACCTAAAGTTCTTCTCCTGATATTTGCAAATCTTGGATCAACTGTTTTTCCTAATCCTATATTTAATAGATCCGTTCCGGCTTCACCTGCCTGGCCAACCTGAAAATCATCTTGACCTAAACTAAATAACATTTCTGATAATTCTCTGATTCTGGATTCTAATTCAGGATCAACATTAAAACCTGTATCTCCTGGTGTTGGTGTTGATGTTGGTGGTCTACCAATAAACCCAGGATTAAAAGGTCCACCTCTGTCTCTATTACCTCCACTACCTCTGTTAACTGTATTACCTCCACTACCTCTGTTAACTGTATTTTGTTCCCTGGTTATCTCACTACCTGTTCTACCATTAGCCATAATTCCCTCCTTTATTTATCTTCAAGCAGTTTCCAGGTTGCCCCAATAAGACCGCCATTTGTTTTAAATTTTAATCCTATTACTTCTTTAAGAAGCGATAAGTCCGTGTCAACTTCAAGTATTCCATTACCGCTATCCATTGAATTAAATATCTTATCAGCTAATTTATTTCTATCAAATACTTGTTGCCCTGTTAATTTTTGTGCATGTTCTGGATTTGGACTTGATAATGCTTCAATTGAAGCTGAACCAAGTGTTCGATCTTTCACTCCAATTATTGGAAAACCCCTATATTCCGGTTTAAATTCATTTCCAATAATTGGTTCTGTAATATTTTTTTTTCTTGATATTAAAACTGTATTGAAATTAATTTTCATTTCATCTCTTATTTAATTGTTATGTTTGTTTTAAGATTGCCCTTCCTCAAATACAGCAACAGCATCGGGCCACAACTTCATAAGTTCTTTATTTAAAAACCCCTCGTTAAAATCTTTTTCTAAGACACCTGGTAACTCATGTGTCTTACTAGGAAAAGATTCAGTACACTCTTTATTCTTTCTAACTACATAATCTAATGTAATGTTACGTTTTTTAATTCCGTCCTTATCCCGATAAAGTTCTGCCCTTATCTTCTTAATACTGATATAAGAAGCTGTTAATTCTATACCATAAAGGTTCACTGTTGCTTTAATTCCCATTTTTATTCTCGTTTTTATGGTGCTGTTAAATTTCCTGATGCGTCAACCACTACGTTCCTCGTACCTGTTCCTGCTAAAGACAACATATTAATAGCCCCGCCGACAGCTATTATTAATTGAGCGACTGCCCCAAGTTTTAATTCCAAAGCGGTCCCAGAACTACCCGAATTATAATTAACACAGTTAACACGCGGAACATCTACTGAAGTATCCGAAGCGATTACACCAACTACATCTAAAGGGTGGTTGGCCACACTCTTCCCTATTGCCACATTACATCCTGTGATTTCAAGATAATTATTAGTATCATCAAAAGTAAGCAATGGCCCTGCTGCTTGCCCTATGGTATTACCATTACCCATGACGATATTGCCTGCCATAGTAAGGCCAGCAAATTGAACACTGTTAGCCTTGGAAACCCCTTGGTCCATTGTAGTTACATATCCCCATTGAGTATCTGTAAGAACTTTTGCAATATATTTTAAACTGGTCCACGCTGTAGATCCATCACCTATTTTCATGAAAGAAGTATCAGTCTCAACACCTTGCTGCCCAGAAAGGAGAACTGGATTATTAGATGTAAAAAGAGAAGCAGTGTGTCGTCTAATCTGAATTTGCGTAAAATCTGTCATGTTATAATCTCCGCGCCAATGTCGTATCCTAATACCAGGTTATAAAGTACCCAATTTAAAGCGTCTGTTGAAGTTAACTCAATGGAAATAGCTTCTGAAATAGTATAAACTTCACGTTGTTTTGATACCTGTTTAGCAGGACTTGCACCTGTCATTGTCCATGTTGCCTGTGTTCCGTAAGCAGTAGTACTTCTGTTAAGATACACCTTAACAACTAATGCCGGATTCGTTGAAACTGGTCTTAATAATCTCCCGGATAAACTAAACCACTGTTTTATAAGTTCCTGAGATCCCCCATTAAAAACTGGTGATTGCCATTCAGTTAAGATATTATTCACATCAGAATGGTCTGTTAAATCAAGGTATCCACTTTCTGTTAAATAAAGAAAACCATCCCCTTTAAGACCTATTGCACCTGATGGCGTCTGATACATATCATTAAACATATCCGCTTCACCACCGAAATGCCAATACAAGCATCTTACTCTTTGTTCAAATGATGATTGCGGTTCATTCTGTGCCGGTTCACCAAGCGCAAAGTCAATGATTGCTATGTTACTATTATCATCATCATCACTATCATTAAAACCAAATATACATTGTGATTTATCTTGGTTGTAAAATCCATATGACTTTAATTCAGAAGTCGAAACCACCATATTATCTAAGACCCCGGTTTTATCTGGACTCTTCATTCTGCGCCCAAGATTAATAACAGATGCCCCATTAATAGCCATGATGTTTTTATCATCTGTCAGGTACACTAACCAGTTTAACGCTTCAGCCACAGAATTATGATTAATAGGAGCCCTGGCACCTTCTATTCTTATTAGCCTGTCAACTACAGTAAATCCTGTTGTAACATCAAACCCGACATCAGTTCCAATATAAAGTGCTTCATTAATCTGATCTGCAAATTTTGGAGCAAAGGGATTTATTGATCTTATATTACCGGCTGCTTGAAGGAATCCACCATTCACAAGATCCCATATTCCGGATAATGATGTAAATGCTTCAGGAGTGAATTGGAATATAGTATTACCAAATGACGTCAGTAACCTACTTTGAAAAGCTGCTACGATATATGTTGCATCGTCCCAGGTTCCCGTGATTTCATGTGTCGTTGAGGTATCAAATGCTTCCGTATATTGACTATTACTTCCCACGAATGTTGCCTTTAAAGCAGTCAGGATATATGCGTCTGTTCCATCACTAGGACCAACCAGTGCAAACTTACCAGCCCCATATGTACACGCTAATAAATTATTATTTTTAGATACTTCTGTTGGGTCAGTTCTCCAAATAATCCCATCCACAGATATTAGGATATATGGAAAAGTGGTGTATGCATTGCCAACGGCAACAAACAACCCCTCACCAAATGTAATACCATTTAGGTCTTCATTCTTAGCAACTAATGGAGTTCTCGTTGTCCAAGTTATTCCATCTGGTGATGTCGAAATTCCAGGATTCGTACCGTCTGCCGTTCCAACAACAACATATAGATCATTCCCATAAATGACTGATTCATAATTAACACCAGCACCAGTTTCCGAAAATTCCTCTACCCATGTTTTTCCATCTAAAGAAGTTAAAATATATGACCCATTGCCAACAGCAACAAATAGCCCATTCCCCCACGTAACACTATTGAGATCAGTATTATTATTTGTTGGAGCAAATACTTCTGTCCAGGTTATTCCATCTGGTGATGATAACATATAGGTACGTGCTAATGTTGCTCCACTTGCATCACCAACAGCAACATATACACCATTTCCGTATGCAACATCTTTAAGATCCCAATCTCTATCTATGGTTGCAGTCCTTTTTGTCCACGTTACGCCATCAGGGGATGTTAGAATATAGGCTCTTGTTCCATCTGCTACTCCAACAGCGACAAACAATCCATCTCCGTATGTAATTCCAACAAGATCAAAATTATGAGGCGTCGTAACAGGTACTATTTTTGTCCACGTTATTCCAGTAGGGGACGTCAAAATATATGCGTCTGTTCCATCTGCCTGACCTACCGCTACAAAAATACCTCCCCCATATGCAACACCACCAAGAATGTAATTATGAGGCGTAGTTGTAGGGACTCGTATTGTCCATGCCTGTGCATTATGCGTATTTACTAGGTTAGTCTCTGTTATCAGTTTAACACCAGGGTCTATACTGGCTATATAATTAGTTTCTTCCTTTGACCCCCCCTCATTTATTATTATTTTCTGACCTACATTAAAAATACTAGTAGTGGTTACAAACAGATTCTTAGCCCCGGAAGCACTATCTTCACTTACGTCAGTTACCAAAGTTGAAGAAAATAAATAATCGTCGAGTGCATCTCCTGATCTGTAGACTTGCACGTAGTTATTAGCACCATCAAGGCCAATAAATAAATGACCGTCAACTTCAGCGAAGCTCGCTTTTGATACATCTGAGTTATGAGCATAATTACTCCCTGCTGCGTTTTTAATTTGAACGAAAGTACCTGGGGTATCTTCGTCGGTGAATATCGTTTTTTTAGAAACATTTATTTCAATTGTGCTTTTAGATACCGGATCAGTCCATGTCCAACCTTTGATTAATTCATCATTGGTCATTACTCCTGTGAGATCATTAGCTTCTGTTGAACCTTTCCGCTTTGTGATTCCTCCCTGAGTGAAATCAATATTTTTCATTATTATTGCTTCTAATGGTGCACGCTGAGAAACCCCACCCTGAGAACCCTGGTACGCTCTACCTATAAGTGCCTCTTCCTGATCATTCTGATTTAACCCTGCAAATTCGGAAATTGAAAAACGCATTATATCAATCCTTTAATAGTCTCAGTTGTAACCTGCTCGTTTCCAAAAATATTTTTCAATCTACTCGTTGCTCTTTCGATATTAAGGTTACCCATATCATTTTTACCAAATTTAAACGCCCAGGCTGCAGCTAAAAGATATTCCAAGGCATCATCTGAATTCGAAAGTAAAAAGACTGTGGTACTTGATTGTCCTGTGAATTCTGTTGGTTCTTTAATCCCAACTACTCTTATTTCATAATCCGCTACACTTGGAGTTGGTCTCAAGGCTATTCGATCAGTATCTGTAGCAGTACTTGCCCCAGTTCCAGTATTATCAGTAGCAGCATAATAACGAACTTCATCACCAATATTAGCAGAGGTTGATTGAGTCCAGGTAGTACCGTCACTAACTGAATGCCATCTATTTGTGTCATCACCAACATCAGCAGTTACCAGAATATGGCGATTACTCCGAAATCTTTTATACCATAAAGGGGTAATGGTAGAATTTCTACGTCCTGCTAAATTCCATTCCCATTCATTGGGAGGAACTTGAATCATTTTATAAGTATACCTGGAAGATGCATCTGTAATAGCGTTAGTATTAAAAATATCAGAGTCCGTAGTTGGTTGGTCGAACGATAATGAATTCACTTCCACATAGTCTATATCGACGAAATTTGGCATATCTTCACCAGCTAATTCATAATTCTCCTGATCAACAATTGTCTTGGATGTTAATATTGCTTTTCTATTTAGTTCAGGCCAATGAAAAGCAGCAGCTAAAGCACGATAAACTCTATTAGCTAATGGACGACCAAAACCGTCTGTAAGAATGATACTATCATCTTCTAATATAAATTTAACCGATTGTTGAAGTTGAGCTAATGTTTTAGACATTTGACCTTTCTGGTATTTTTTCTTTTACAGTATGTTCTTTTAATATATTAAGTGCTTCACTTGCTTTTAATTCATGACCTTTAATATCATCACCTAAAAGTAAATAGTCTGCAGCTATTAATTTGGCAAACGCATAATCCGGAACTGTACTTAAAAATATTGTTTCACTTTTTGAATCCACAAGATTATTTGGCTCTAAATAGCCTGTTATTTTTAATTTACCACCAGTATAATTAGGTTTGGGTCTTAATTCAATTACATTACCATCTTCTTTTTTACGCATATAATAAACCGGAATAGACGGATTATCCTTCGCCATTTCATTCCAATGTGATTCTGATTTTGGTTTTATCAATGTATTGAAAATTCCACTATTTAGGGCGGTCTCAACTTCAACAAAGATAATATGGAAAAATTCACCATACCCCGAAGCACCACCACTATCATCAGCAGTAAAAGCCCAGGATGTTGTAGTTGAATCACCACCATCAGCAGTAAAAGCCCAGGATGTTGTAGTTGAATCACCACCATCCATAATAAACCAATTATAAATCCCTAAATTGGCTAATGTCAGTAAACTAAAAGAAGTGATGGCATTCCTTAATTCCGGCCATTGATACATAGCGGCGATCCGTCTATATACACTATTGGCTTCTACAATACCAACACCTGCAGATATCACTATAGTAGTATCATTAGCATATTGTCTTACAAGTTTTTCAATTTTATCCACTGATAAAGCCATTATATACCTGCTATCATCTGCACAGTTTCTTGGGTAACTTGCTCTTTTCCAAATAACATCTTTAATGCTGCTGTCGCTTTTTGGATGTTAATCTGCATTAAATCACCGGAACCTTTTCTAACCGCATAGTTAGCTGCAATTAAGTATGCTAAAGCATCATCTGCAGTACTTGTTAAAAATTCAGAAACACTTGATCCTAAAGTAAATTCTGCAGGCTCAACTATTCCGATCACACGAATAACACCCGCACTGTAATCAGGAGCAGGTCTAATTTCAACACTATCTGTCCCATTATCATTTATTCGTATATAATATACAGGTATTGTATCTACTGTTTTCGCTGCCTCATTCCACTCCCATTCTGTACTTGGAACGTTTAACAAGTTGAAGATATCCCCACTCCCAGCAGTTTCAATTTCAACACCTTTAACATCCGTAAAAACAGCTGACGATCCATTTGCCCAGGAATAAATAGATTGCCCATCTACTGTGGGGGCAGAAAGATCAACTGTTTTTCTTAATTCAGACCACGGAAAAGCAGCCGCCACTTCTCTGTAGATTGAATTTGTGATAGATAAACCAGGTTCTACAGTCAAACTTATAATATCATCCCTTGCATTGAATCTAACCAGGGTTTCGATTTTTGTTAATGTTTTTGCCATTTTTAGTTTTAGTTTTAAATTAATTTTAAATTAGCAGCTCTCCAAATAACTGTGTCAACAGTATTTAAACTATCCCCAATTATATCAGAAAGTTTTTGGCACATATCTAGTGGTTTTGTGTTGTATATTTCAGAAATTCTGACCAAATGTCTATCTGGTTTAATACAATTTACACCAAGATTTTTAGCCCAATGGTACTTAATGATATCCCCCATGAAATAGACAGAACCGCAAAATTCAATTTTGTCCTCAGATTTTAAATATTCCTGAAACAGTTTTATATGATCCCGGATCATCATTTTGATACCCTTGACTTTTTGTTTATGTCCAAAAACCTCGGATATATCCTGTCCGGACCTTATCGCCTTACATATTTTTTTATATATACCTATTGCTATCTGAGATTTCATCCCAGAATTACAAACAACAAAAATATATTCAAAACAGAAATCAATGGGATTATCGCATATTTTTAAATTCTCAGCCCATTCAATATCTGGCTCAAATCCTTTATCGATAATTGATTGTTTTAGATCTAAATATTTTTCTGGACTCATTTATTTTCTCCATGGTGCTAAAGGTCTATCGATTTCACCTATTCGGTTTTCTGCTGTATCAAGAACTAAATTTATTAATCTTGCATTTGCCCTGGCTATAAGTCTTGTTCCTTTTTTAATTTTTAACGGACCATCATCATCTTCTAAAATTATTCCTGCTGCCATGTAAATAAGAATGTCATGATATGCTGTAGGAATATCAGGTTTAATCTCTTCGCTTATTTCAACCACTAACCTGATATAATCAACTTTGATTTTATAAGTAGAAGTAGGAGTTGGGGAAACTACAATTTTTCCAAATGGGGCATCACTAGCCTTTAAATAATAAGACCAATATACATCACTTCTGTTTGTGTCAATAGACGTATTGCTTACTGATACTGTACCACCTGTGACATTATATGTTGTGTCGGTATTATAATCAACTTCTTGTTCAAATATCAAAGATTCTGACTCAGTCATTAATACCCATGATTCATCAGAAATGTCATATTTCACAACACTACCACCACTTGTATATGCTGAAAAATTAGATGAATCAGTACCGTCTAATGTAAAATTATTAACATCAGTTACGGTGACTTTATAGATATTATCATTAAGTTCTGTGGTCCCGGAGATACTTGTAGGGAGGATTTGACGACCCGTAGTGAGTCCGTGAGCGGTAATTTGAATTGACACAGGATTAGTGCTAGATAGCGTTATACCCTCTATATCTCCAACACTTGTTGTTGAGGATGCAGCAATCCATATGTTTTGTATAACACGGACGTCAGATAGATTTAAACTATATTCCTTTGTATTAGGTTCAAGCCCAGCACCAACTATATTAGATTTTCTTAGCCACCAAAAATCTGTCTTTTCAGCTATAATTGTCTGAGCTTCGTTTATTTCCTGAAAACTTCCGTATGAATTATCCTTAATCTTCCTCCGAACTTTGTCCAGAATGTCCTTCCCCTTCTGTGTCGCCATTCAAAACTCCATTTTCTTCAAGAGTATCCAAAAGATCTATAACCCTGGCATAAACAATCTTTGATTTGGTGTCGTTATCAATTCTTGCTATTCCAGCAACACTAAATTTTTCATAGATTTCCTGAACCATCCTAGATACTTTCTTTATGGTATTAGGAGGCATATTCGGATTTATTTCACTTAGATATTTGAAATTTTCCAGATCTTCTTCTGTAAGCTCATAACCTTCAGGCATGTAAGCATATGTTTTACCGTCATGGATGTTCATAAGGGCACTTGTTTCAATGGATTGTCTTTCAAAACTTTCACCACCATTTTTAATATTACCTGAATGAACATTCAGGACAGTAATAGTATATTCCTCCTTTGGCATTTTATTATTT
>DAOWEB010000191.1 GCA_030638735.1 Spirochaetaceae bacterium | reverse complement strand
TCGGAGGAAGATATGAAAAAACCGGCTTTGGTTATAATGGCAGCAGGAATAGGCAGCAGATATGGTGGAATTAAGCAGATTGAACTAGTTGGAGAATATGGTGAAGTGATTCTTGATTATTCTGTTTTTGATGCAGTACGTGCAGGTTTTGGAAAGATTGTTTTTATAATTAGAAAAGATCTCGAGGCGGATTTTAAAGAAGCTGTTTTTGATCGTATTCCTTCTTCCATTGATGTGGAGTATGTTTTTCAGGAATTGGATTCAGAGCTTCCATTTGAGGTTCCTCTAAACAGAACTAAACCCTGGGGTACAGCACATGCAGTACTTTGTACAGCAGGTGTTATAGATGGACCATTTGTAGTAATCAATGCTGATGATTACTATGGCTCTGCAGTATTTTCTGATGTTATGCCGTTTCTTCAGAAAATGGAAAATAACAGCACTAATTATGCAATGGCTGGATATACCCTGCGAAAAACCCTTTCTGATCATGGATATGTTTCAAGAGGTGTCTGTCAGGCAGATTCAAAAAATCTTCTTACAAGTATAGTTGAATATGAAAAAATTGAGATTATTGATGGTAAAATAGTTGCAAAGCGTCTTAAATCTGATAGCTCTGAGATAATGACAGGCACAGAGCCTACCTCTATGAATTTTTTCTGTCTTGGACCTGCATTCTTTGATAAAATTAGAGAGGGATTAAAGGAATTTTTATCTGATAAGGAAAACCTCGCAAAAACAGAAATTTATCTACCCATTTTACTGGATACTCTTATAAATAAAAACGAGGCGACAGTAGAAGTTATTCCAACAGATTCATCATGGTTTGGTATGACATATAAAGAGGATAGTCCAATTGTAAAAAAGGCTTTTAAAAATCTTATAGATATAGGGGTTTATCCATCACCTCTTTGGGGTTGATAAAATCTGAACTAATTTTTTTTCTAAATTTTGTTCAATTGGTTTTGGAAGATATATTGTAAAAACTGTACCTTTATTTTGTACAGATTCCACATCCAGATAGCCATTGTGTTTTTCAATTATAGAGTAGACTGTAGCAAGACCAAGTCCGTTCCCTTCCTCTTTTGTTGTAAAATAGGGGTCAAATATTTTATCTAAAATTTCTTTTGGAATCCCGCTACCATTATCTTTTATTTTAATATAAACATAATCTCCTGGAGTAACTTCTTTTCCAGGTAAATTGGGAATATCTTCTAAATGAGTATTTTTAATATCTATCTCAATATTCCCTCCATTTGGCATAGCCTGGTCTGCATTAATAATAAGGTTTTGTATAACCTGGGATATTTGGCCTGTATCAATATTAACATTCCATATATCTTTGTCTATTTGAAAGTTGTAGTCAACATTAGAACCACTTAATACAAAACTGGTGTTTTCCCTGATAATATTTTCAAGAGAAGCTACTTGTAAAATTGGAGATCCTCCCTTTGAAAAAGTTAAAAGTTGATTTGTTAAATTGCTTGCTCGTTTTACAACTTGTTGTATATCCTTCAAACTGTTTTCGATTTTAATATCATCTTTTTCTTCAATATATAGTTTAATAAGACTGATATTCCCAAGGATACCTGTAAGAAGGTTGTTAAAATCATGAGCTATCCCTCCTGCCAGAACACCCAGCGATTCAAGCTTTTGGGCTTTTTCCAATTGCATCCTTTCTTCCAGTAATTGCTGTTCTATTTCTTTTTTCCTGGTAATATCATAAATACCCCCAAGGCCCAGAGTTTGTTCCTGTACATCTACTTTACTGGCAGAGAGATATATCCAGTGATCACTACCATCTTTATAGACTACTTTAATCTCATAACTATCAATAACATCTTCACTGTTTAATCTTCTTTCAGCTCTTTCCATAACTAATTGTTTATGGTCAGGATGTATGATTTTAGTAAAGGGAATTGATAGAAGTTCCTCTCTTGAATATCCTATAGTTTTACAGAAATAATCATTTGCATAATTTATAATTCCATTATTTGTATATGTAAAAATGCCTAAATTTAATTTTTCAGTTATACTTCGAAATTTTTCTTCATTCAGTTTTGATTCATTTATTGAATCTCTCAGGTACTGAATAAGTATTTTAGTAGTAATAATGGTAAAAATAAAAAAAATGGTGGTAATAATTATAGCTCCTGTAAAATCATTCTTAACAGGTAGATACGTAATATTATTCCATGATAGAAAGGTAACAATTACTGTTAATAACAATGATCCTGCAGAAAAAATTACAAATAAACGTTCTTCCAGTAACAGCCCGGATATGATAATGAGTATAGGGATCATATATAATGTTGAATCAAAAATATTTCCACCATAGTAGGCAGAAATTAAAGCAACTATAAGTAATGTTGTTAAAAATAAAACAGAGGACAAAGTTAATTTTTTATATGATAGAAATATGTATGATAGAACAAAAAAGAAAAAACCAATAAGAGATGATCCTACCCCTTCAGACCATCCCACAAATAAAGAAAGGATAGTTGTTATTAAAGAAACGGGAATACTGAATATCAGCATTAAGTTAAGGAAATGAGCTCTACGTGTTTGTGCTCTCTCTTTAAAAGTGGGAGATTTTAAGTGTTTTTGTAGATTTCTCATATATTGATGCTAATTGATATATGCAGAGATGTCAATAAAATATGAGGCTTGTACTGTGTCTATTGATTCATCTTGTTTTTGGCTTTTTGCGCCAGTTTAATGCTAATATATTAGACAAGAACTTCCTATTTAATTCAAAATGTGGGACAGCGCAAAAAGCTGTTATGATTTTCTGGAATTCATTTGCTTAAAGTGTTAGAGTATCCCATATGATTAAACATATTCTTATAATTTTTAACAGCATCCTTTTAATAATTTTCCTTAATGCATGTTCATCCCGGCAGGATGTCTATATATCCAATACGGGTGAAGGTACTGTTTCTATAGATATCAATTTAGATAATATGCTTACCAGTTATGCCGGAGACCTTCTTGGAGGTTTTTCTAATATAGAAACCAAAGAGATCAATCTTTTTGATACCAATAAAATAAGCTATATTATTTCAGATCTTGAATCTGTTTCTCTTGCTGATATAAATTCTGAATCTTCTGAAAAACTTCATTTGGAACTTGATTTTATGGATCCCGGCAAGATATTTAATGAGCCTGAAGTTTCGGGAACCCCTGATCTTATTTCATTTTCTACAAGAAAAGCAGGTAATAAAGATAGATATAAAATAAGTCTCTACTTAACAAAATATAATTTTAATACTGCTATGTCTCTGGTTGGAATGAATGATTCAGAGATTTTGGATACTTTCGGTCCCCAGGATAATCCTTATACAGATACTGAATATCTGGATCTAATGGATTTTCTTTTTGAGGAGTATGAAACTTCATATAAAATCAGATCCATAGTTAAATCTTCAGAAATTGTCATAAATCTTCAGATTGATGGAAAAATTGTTGAGTGTTATGGATGTACAGATTCCGGATCAACTGTAGAAATAAAGATTCCTCTTTTAGATATTGTTACTCTTGAAAACCCTATTGATATTCGGGTTGAGTGGGAATAATGTTAAATGGCGAAAAATGACCATACGTGGCTTAAACAATCTTCCTGTTTCCAGGGGACATTTAAGCCCACATTCATTAAAACATCACCTGGATAGATTATATCAGTAGCTTCGCATTTATATTGCTTTTCGATATCCAGACCTGTGAGTCGAATATTCCAATAGGCCTCCTCTGCTTCTGAATGGAACCTGAAAAACCAGACGATACATCGGGTTTTATCCTCTGAGGTCACCATCCATGCAGCCTGATTTCCCTCAAACGGGCTTTTGATCCTGTAGAGTGTTCCAAATTGAATCAAAGATCTATGGGCTTTATAGAACTCAACTTTGTTTATGATTAAATCAATTTCATCAGGTTTCAAGTCCATAAGATCCATTTCAAAACCTAAAATTCCTGTCATAGCCGCATCGATTCTAAAAGAGAGTGGTGTAGATCTTTTTATTTGATGATTTGGCACTGAAGTAACATGAGATATGAAATTGTTAATTGGATAGCAGAGAGAGGACCCGTAAAATATTTTTAAACGGGATATGGCATCTGTATTGTCACTGGGCCAGGCCTGTGTGAAATAGTAAAGCATTCCTGCATCAAAACGTCCCCCGCCGGATGCACAGTTTTCGAATGTTACTGAGGGAAATTTTCTAACAAGTTTTCCTAATATTTCGTACAGCCCTGCAGTATAGCGATGAGTTATTTCAGCTTGTCTTTCCGGAGGAAGGATACTGTTTCCAACCTCTGTCAGTCTTCTGTTCATATCCCATTTTACGTAGCTAATTCCTGAATTATCCAGAACTTCTAAAACTTTTTTATAAATATACTGGCGGACATCTACTCTGGACAAATCGAGAACAAGCTGATTCCTCCATTCTGTTCTCTTTTTTCCGGGGATATGAAGGCACCAGTCCGGTTGAAGTTTGTACAGATTACTCTTTGGCGATATCATTTCAGGCTCCAGCCAGATTCCCAGATTCAATCCCATTTTTTTCAGATCTTTGGACAATCCATTCAACCCATGGGGGAATTTAGATAAATTTATATCCCAGTCGCCAAGGGAACTCGAATCATCATTGCGTTTCCCGAACCAGCCATCGTCCAGAACAATGAGTTCGATTCCGATTTGTTTAGCCCTTTCAGCCAGTTCGATGATTCTTTTATGACTGACATCAAAGTAGCAGGCTTCCCATGTGTTTAGAGCAATTTGACGCTCTTCTTTTCGTATCTTTTGCGGCATCATTTCGCGAAAAACTTTATGATACCTTCTACTCAAACCATTCATACCTTCATCTGAGAAACATAGTACTGCCTCAGGTGTCATAAAACTCTTCCCGGGTTCCATCAGCCAGGTAAAAGTATCTTTGTTAATTCCTGTCTGGACCCTTGCGGATGAGTATTGGTCAATATGGACACGGTAGACAAAATTACCGCTATACATCAATGTATGACCAAAAACTTCTCCATTATTTTCAGTGCAACCTTTTCTCTTTAAGGCAAAAAATGGATTTTGAACATGTGAGCTGATACCTCTGGTACTCTCGATACTTGTTGTCCCGGCTGTCAATTCTCTTTCGATAATATGATTTTCTCTTAAATTAGTACCTGATAACTGAACCATAGTCATCTGACCATCTTTGAAGTCAATACTTGATGACATAATCTCATTTAATACTTTAGGCTTGTCACTATAATTGTCTACTCTGGAACTTCTGGTAATAATGTCATACTCCGGGTAAACAGTGTAAAGTAATTCCACCTGCACCTGTTCGGGCTTATCATCCAGAATAATTTCAAGAGAGTAAATATTCTTATCATTATCCTCCATAAGAGAGGGCATGTTTTTATTTCTGTTTTTCCCTTTATAGATCCTGTGACTTTTGTACTTTAAATCATTAAGAGAATATCCTTCGCTGTTTGTTATATTAATTGCAGGAGGACGAAAATCTGATGAACCGAAAACAGGATATTCATAGGGCCAGAATTCCGACGTATATCCGGGATTATCAGGAGAATTATTTTCAATCCTGTTTTGTCTTCGGTAGGGTGCTTCGCAATACCATCCTATAGAACCACCATCTATTCTTTTTCCCCAGTAAACGTGGATCAGATATGAATTACTCTGAACCTTGATAACATAACTTGATCGATTAGTCCGAAGGTGAAAAATTGCATCTTCTTCAAGGTAGTTGATTGGATTTTTATTATCCATTTCCAATACTCTCCAGAGCCTGTTCCATATCCTTTAATAATAGTTCGATCTCCTCCAGACCTGCATGACAACGGATAAGGGAAATACGATCCGGGGGAATATCTTTTGGATCGGTCCATTTCACTGCATTTGGGAAAATAAGACTCTCATAGCCGCCCCAGCTGACAGCTCGTTTAAAAAAAGAGATCTTATTTGTAAAATTCTTGACATCGGTCAAATTCCTGGTTTTTAGTCTAAATGAGAAAAGTCCGGAACCCCCGTGCATCTGATGACGGGCCAGGTTAT
>DAOWEB010000381.1 GCA_030638735.1 Spirochaetaceae bacterium | reverse complement strand
GTCAGTTTTTCTTTCTCGGCGACGGAATGGGCGGAGGAAACGCCGGAGAAGTAGGCTCCCAAATGGCCTCCAGGTGGCTGTTTAACGATTATTACCAGACTCCAAAAGAACCTTTTGCTGGATTAGTAAAAAAAGTCAGTGACAAACTCTATAATCTGTCGTTAAAATATGACCAGTACAAAGGAATGGGAACAACCCTGGTAGCAGCCCTGTTGAAAGGAAAAAAAATATCCTTTTATAATGTAGGGGACAGCAGGGGATACCTTTTTCGGAAGGGAATGCTTTTACAGCTTACAGAAGACCAGTCAGAAGTCTGGGAACTCTATAAAATGGGACAGATTGCCAAGGAAGATATTATCTCCCATCCCCGTAACCATATTATAACCCAGGCATTGGGTCTGGATAAATCGTTTGATGAAACGAATGTAAATTTTGTTCAGGCAAAGATTCAAAAGGGAGACCTGTTTATGCTTTGTTCCGATGGACTAACGGATATGGTAACGGAAGGGGACATTGCAGAGATTTTAAAAGATAACTCCACTTTGGAAGAGAAAGGGGATGATTTGGTTATGGCTGCAAATACAGCTGGAGGAAAAGATAATATTACAGTAATATTAATTACAATATAAACAATGGTATATATAAGAAGGTAATAATGGGGATACTGACATGAAAAAACTGATATGGGTTTTACCTGCTTTGGTGCTCATTGGAATAGGATTATGGGATGGGAGTGTTATTATGCGGTGGGACAGTATGGATAAAACCCTGCCAGAGATCCCTGACTATACAAGTTATAACAAGGCAGTTGGTACAGACCTGCCGGAACAGCTGTCACAGAAAGCAGAGGCTGCCGAATGTTCTGGATATGTGCTTCCAATTGAAAATATAAGTGGTCCTGCTCCCAGTGGACTAATTGAGGATCTCAATCTGTCTCTGGCTGCCTATCCTAATTGGTACCTCCGGGTTGGTGAGGATGAACAGGAAAAGATGAAGGCTAGATGGGAAAGTAAGGTTGCAGATTGGGGTAGCTTGATGACCGGTCGGGATATTGAGGAGTTTTTAACTACTATAAAAATTGTTGATTTTAAGACCGAATATTCCATAGTTGTTAATTATTTTGATGAACTTGAAGACCCTGTTAATACAAGGAAAATTATACTGAAAGTTCAGGTTGAGGCTAATCATTCCCTGTTCAGCATACCTGTTGTATATACTGATTTGAAAACCATATCATCATGGAAAAATGCCAGAGATGCTAAAAAAAACAGCTTAATGGAAATGGAAAACAAGGTTAAAACTATCAAGGTTGTACTCAAGGGATCCTCTATAATTGTTGGTTTTATTTATCTGATATTAATAATCATTGTTTCCTTAAAAATCAGGAAGAGTGCAAAACGTCGTAAAGCATACCTTCTACAGATAGAAAAGCGGGAAGAACTTATAAATGATGGTCACTATACTGCTGCCCTGGAATTGTCAGAGAATTATCTCTCTTATTTTCCGGACGATGTGGAAATTAAAGCCTTTAAACAGAGAATACTGGTTTTTTGTGGTGGAGATACTTATAAAGCAGAAGAAGCCTTTGTTCATGCTGCCAAATTAAAAGTTATTCTCGAAACCATCGGAGAGGAAGCAGGCCGGACAATGACTGTTGAGGAAAAGTCTCAAATAACTGCTCTTCTTCCCTATAATGAAAACTTAAAAGAATCCTATGGCCGTTTTTTAGCCATTGAAGATAAACGAAATGCGGAAAATACAAAAAAACGCAAAGAATTACTGGAAGCATTGTCAAAAAACGTAGATTCAATAAATATTGCAGCTGCAAGAGAGGCTTTAAATATTCTTGAACAGATGGATCCGGAACTTGCAGAACTAAAGGATTGGAAAAAACTGCTGTCACCTGATGCTGATAATATAATCTTACGTAGAAATGATGGCAAACAGGTTATTTACTGCGTTACTAAAGCAGATCTTTTAATTGGACGTTACGATGATGATAACACTCCCGATATAGCTCTTAACAGTAACAGAGTAAGTAGACGTCATCTGCAGTTGTCCTTTCTTGATGACAAATTGATTGCAGAAGATCTTGGTTCTGCAAATGGTACTTTTGTAAACGGAGAAAAGATAACAAGTGTATCTCTTTCTGTGGGGGATACTCTTAATATTGGAAAGGTAATGGATTTTACAGTTTCTGGAGGTACTAAAAACAACCACCCGATGGCACTGCACAATGCAGAACTATCTGTTTGTTTTGTTACTGGAGCGCTTACCTTTTCTGCAGGACCCAGGAATGTAGAGATAGATCGAATTGGAGATCTGTTCTGGATAAATAATGGGAAACAGGAAATAATAAAAGTCGGACAGACCGTTTCGATTGGATCTTATAAATATACTGTGGAGGAATTACAGTGGAAAAGTTATCAGGAATCAGATACATCGTCTACATTGGTCTTGTAATTATAATTCTGGGGTGTGTAACACCAGAATCGGAATTAACCTCGGAAGACCGAGCTGCTATAGAGAAGACACCTGAGTATATCGAAATCGAAGCAGAGCTGGACGAAAAACGGAACGATCACGACAATATTTATTTCGCTGAAGGGATAGTTAAAATTGGAAGTGATATTGCCTTAGCTCGAGAGAAGGCTAAGCAAAATGCTTTAGAAGCACTATCCAGCCAGATCAAGATTGACATAAAGATAGATATGAAACTCATTATTTCAGATGAAAGTAACACTTCAGGAGGAGAGTTCTCCACAGTTAACGAGGAGAAGATGGATCGTCGGATAGTTACCTATACAAGTCAAATACTAAGTGATGTAAAGGGAAATAAACTTTATACAGATTTTCCCTGGCCAGATTATGTAACCTTTTATGTTTATATTGATAAGGCCAAATATGATGAAAAAGTAAAGCGTGATCTTGAAGCGAGAAAGATGCGCTTAAGGGATACGATCATAAATGGCGATGGGGCAATGGAGAAAAATGACTTAAAAACAGCACTTCAACATTGGTTAAAAGCTCAACAACTTCAGGATTATCTCTTTGACAACTTGCCTGTTGTAGGTGATCTGAACAATGATGGATTCAACGAGGAATTTGCAGCTTCCCTGTCAGAAAGGATAAATCGATTAACCGGGAACCTAATACTTCAGACTGATGATGAACTCTATACCTACGATTCTTCCGGTAGAGTAAATGCTTCTCCTTCGATATACCTTAGATACAGGGATGAGCAGTTAAAAGAGATTCCTGTTTCGCTTTTTCCTCTTAAAGTTTCATTTACAAAAGGCTTTGGGCGGCTACCACATGATCTTCAGACAGATTCTCATGGATATTTGTCTCTTCCAGTTGAAAATGTGGATTCTTCAGAAAGAGTTACACGGATTCTTGTGGAGATAGATAAAAGTGCTTTTCAAGGGCTTGAAAATAATTCTATGACCTTCCTTCCCAGTTTAGAAATACAACTTGAAAAACTTCGTACTGTGGCAGTTTCCTTTGCTTTTTCAAATAATGGTCGTATTTCTGTACCTCAGGATATGAAGGGGTCTCTTTCTTCGTTGGTATTAGGGAATGAACTTTCAGTTCTTCCTGCTTCTGTTCCCCGG
>DAOWEB010000078.1 GCA_030638735.1 Spirochaetaceae bacterium | reverse complement strand
TGTTCTTAGACCCAGCTGATGCTGAGCAGAAGAGTTTATTACAACATGACGAATAGAATTTAAATGTGGGGGATAATTTGCTCCGAGGTAATCCCATACACAGTTTCTTAAAAACCTTTTTCGTTCCCAGAAGAAGTCATGGTGATGAGCAATAGTTGGAATATTTGTTTCTGCAATTACCTCGGTTATTGCCATAGCAAGGGGTACATTTAATGGAATAGTAAGAGTATTTTGAGGAACCAGCATATCAAGATCAAATTTTTCGATAAACTCGTAAATTTTTACTTTGAGACGTTCCCGGGAGGCATGCATATCCCTGGTTAATGCGGCAGGTCTGGCATCTCCCCCATTAAAAGCCTGTTTATATAAACGCATAACTTCAGGATGTCTAAAATGAGCTTCCGCTGCTTCAAATGATACTGCAGGATCAGTATCCAGTTCTCCAGCCATATAGAAACTTTTGAAACCAAAACGATCAAGAATTTCCGCCCATTTTTTTGTTTCCAGTGATACACCATCTGTACCGGATATTCTAAATGATATAAAGCCTATGTTCTTTTTATCCATATAAGCACCTTTTTTCGAAGAGTTATAAACTAGTAATATATCTATTTTAATATAAAAAAGTAAAAGGTCAAGAAAAATTCTTGCTTTTAGTTTATTCTGTATCTTATGAAAGATAAAGAAAAACTAATATGGATAGAAAATTCACGTAGGATATTAAATAAATGCAGAATTTTTGATCTTTATCAAATAGAAAAGACTTCTCCAAATGGGGAGGTCGGTAGTTTTTATCTGATTGATGCACCCGACTGGATAACTGTAATACCTCTTTTAACTGATGAAAAAGGTATTGACTGTTTTTTAATGGTAGAACAGTACAGACATGGAAGCGATGAAATTACTTATGAATTTCCTGCTGGTATGATAGATGAAGGTGAATTACCTGTTAAAGCAGCAAAAAGAGAACTTCTGGAGGAAACCGGATATACATCTGGCGAAGTTATTGAAATTGGTGCTGTGTCATCTAATCCAGCCTTTATGAACAATATTTCTTATACTTTTATTGCCAGAGATCTTAGTTTTATAGGAGAACAGAATCTGGATAAGGATGAATTTATTCACTTCCATTTAATTCCATGTACTGAGGTTATAGAAAAAATGGGGACAGGAAGTTATTCAAATGGAATCATGATTATTGCATTGGCTTCCTATCAAAGATGGAAAGAGATTAATGCTATTTCATCCGGATAAACAATTTTATAATAACTCTTAAAGGGTATCCGCCATATACTATTCCCCATCCAAGGAATTGGAAACGCTCCCTCCACTCCGGTCTCATTGCAAGTGGATAACTGAAATTTTTTGTACCCGATGGGTCATAAATAAACAATGCACCTATTAGCAGAATAAAAATCAGAACTATCAATTCATGTATTATTATATTGGTGATGTTTTTACTCATATTTATCCTCTGTTTGTTAATATATCATTATCAAAGTGGATAGACCAGTTTTTGATAAAACTATTATTGCATAATAAATATTTTTATATACAATGATAATTATGGAAATAACCATCTCACTTAAAGAACTGCTTCTCTATCTGGTTGCTTTGTTTTCTATTTTTAGCCCCTTTGCAGTTATTGGCCCATATACAGCTCTTACAAGGGATTTCAGTCAAGGTATACGGAACAAGATTGCTTTCAGGGTAGGCTTATTTACAGTTATTAACCTTATTCTTATCGCCTGGCTTGGAGAGTTTATTCTGCAGGTTCTTGGTATATCACTGGCTGCACTAAGATGTGCAGGAGGACTGGTGCTTATTATAGCATCTCTTCCTATGATCAGTAAGGGTGGTTCTCCCCGACGTAAGGTTGATCATGGATCAATTAATCAGGATGAAGGCTGGCAGTCTATCATTGTTACACCGCTTATTTTTCCTATTACCATGGGAGCCGGTACAATTGCTCTTATTGTAACCCAGGCTAGTCAGGTTGTAAGTTTAGGTGATCGGCTTGCACTTAATATAGTTATCCTGATTCATGGATTGCTGGTATTTGCTACATACTTTTTTTCAGGTCCGGTACTTAAAAGAATAGGAACCCAGGGTAATGATGTTATAACCAGAATTGGCGGTATAATACTGCTTAGTCTTGCATTTATGATCTTTACTACCGGACTTAAAGAACTTCTTCCTGGTCTTGGGTGAATTTATTAAATTTTTTCGACAAATATTTGCATATATAAAATAAATTTATAATACTTAGGTTGTAAGTGGAGTTTATTTATGAATGTAAAAAAAAGAAGAAGTCTTGCTGGTAGGGTAATTTTTCTAGTTGTAGCACCTGCTGTAGCATTGCCTTTAGTTTTAATGGTTATTTTCCTGTTTTTTTCTTTTAGAACTGCAATTTCCAATACTGTTTATTCCGATCTTGAAAGCCTTGTAAGTATAAATATTGCTTTTGCCAGGGAAAAATTAGAGAGTGGTGATACCAGAGAAGTTATAATAAATGATTTAAAGCCCCTTTACAATTCACAGATTATTATTGGTGAAACAGGTTTTATATTCTGTCTTGATTTGGATGGTAATCTTGTCGTTCATAAAAAAGTTGAAGGTGAAAATTGGAAAGAAAAAGATTTTATTTCTCATATAATAGAAAATAAAAATGGATTTCACAGGTATATATCTCCAAAAACAGGAACATATAAACTTGCTGCCTTCAGGCAGTTGCAAGGAACAGATCTTATTATAGTTGCCAGTGCATTTGAGGCTGATTTTCTAAAAAAACCAACACAGCAGATAGTTCGTACAAGTGGTATTATTCTTGCCCTCAGTATGCTGTTGGGGTTGCTTTATTCTGTAGTTTTTATTCGTGTTGTTATCTCTAATCCGCTTAATAAAATAGTAAAAAGTACAATGGATTTAACAAAAAATGCAGATTTAACCATTCAGTTTCAAGATAAACGAAAGGCAAATGATGAAATTAAGGTGTTATTTAATGGTCTGAATGACTTTGTTTCCAGTCTTAATAAAATAGTTTTGAGTATAAAAGATTCAACTTCAAATACACTTGACAGCAAGAATATGATGGCAAAAAAAACTCTGGTAATGAATGATTCAATTTCTGAAATTATTGAGCTCCTTGAAGATGAAAATAAAATTATTACAGAAATTTATAAGATGGTTGGAACCTGTTCAGGTGGAACAGGGAACATAAATAGAAGTATAGATGATCTTTCGAATATAATAACTGATCAGGTCTCTATGGTTGAGCAGTCTTCTGCTGCGATTAATCAAATGCTTGCATCTGTTTCCAGTGTTGCACTTATAACTGCTGATCAGACTAAAATTGCAGATTCTCTTGTAAAAGCCTCAGATGAAGGATTTAGAAAGCTGACAGAATCTGCAGTAATTGCTAAAGATATTTCGGATTCAGTTGATGATATTAAAGGAACAACCCAGGTTATATCTGCAATTGCAGCTCAAACAAATCTTCTTGCAATGAATGCTGC
>DAOWEB010000139.1 GCA_030638735.1 Spirochaetaceae bacterium | reverse complement strand
TCACCAACGGCATAATCAACCCATTTTGCATATAGAAGCACATTTGCATTACTCAAAATGAAAGCTGAACCGACAGTTTGATCAGTCCCTGTTCCATCAGGACTGGTATTCCAACCAGAAAATTTGACTCCTGTTTTCACAAGGTCTGTATTATCCAATACAGTTATTACATCACCTTCTTTATAAACAGCGCTGTCTGTAGGTGCTGTCCCGCTTGTATTCCCATTACCATTGTAGACTATATAATAGTCATCAGAATCAGATCCCGAATCCGGTTCAGGGCAGCCTGTTAATATTAGCGCCATAAGAACCGCAATAAACACAAATGTAAATTTTCTCATCTCTTAATCTCCAGTTTTCTATATTTTCCCAGCACCTAAGAACCAATCCCTGCTTGATTGCGGATTTTGATAAAACTTCCGCTTTTCAGCAGATAGTACAGGGCAATCGTATCGAAGAGAGCAGTCAACAACATTCTTCTCTGATAACTGCTCACTGTTAACTGTTCCCCCCTCCTGTCTAAAAAAACCGGATAGCACGCACCAAAAGCGTGTTAACTTTAGCTGTAGAAGCCCAACTTCCATTATCAAAGTTAATAAAGTGAGCAGAAATAGCAGAAGACTCTGAAGAGCTCCAATAACTATCAGCACTAAAACTCCCAATAACAGCTCTTTGTTCATACATCAGTTTAAGTTCATCTGTAGAGGGTAGAAACCAATCGCTAAGACCACCACCGTTATAGTCTCTGCATCTTGATGCTGCATTTGCGCTTGGATCTAGAGCTAATATAGCATCAGCGTTTGCAGAACCTGCTCCAATTAATTGAGATAATCCACCTATTGAGACACTATTCTGAGTAATCCATTCTATTGGACTACCAGAATTCTGATCCACTGAAGCCGACTCAAGATAGCGTTTATCGGTTATAAGATTTTTCTCATCTGCCTGGATGGTACCGTCTTTATCAAAATCATAGCCAACAGTGTCATCATAAAATACAATACCACCACCGGGGCCGGTACATGATATTGGAGTCCAATTTGCATACAGGGTTACATTTGAAGTTCCAATTAGAAATGTTGCAGATCCTAACTCATAATTGGTACCATTACCATCTGACTGAGTATTCCATCCGGTTAATAAAAGAGATATACCGTCCTGCATTTTTATAAGACCTCCGGTATCTCCGGATACGTACACCATCGCACCTTCTTCATAATCAGTAAGGTCTGAGGGTGCCGCCCCGCCTGTACTTCCATTACCGGTGTAGGTTACAGTATACGTTACAGGCTCCTGTTCAGGATCCTGTACGGTATCCAGTCCTGAATCAGGTTCAGGACAGCCTGTTAATATTAACACTGCAAATACCGCAATAACCACAAAAGCAAACTTCTTCATCTCTTAATCTCCTGGTTTTCTATATATTTTCCAAAACATTGATACAATAATCAGTCCACATTCTTCTCTGTTCACTGTTAACTATATCCCTCAAAGTTCCTCAGCAACCTGTAACCTTAGTCATCACAGACTAACCTTAGGCACTATATCCCCTAACGAAAGTCATATTAGTCCTGTTGCTATAGCAATATTCAAATAAATTCTGTTATTATTTGTTATGGTTCCATACTATTCTTTTTCCAACCTATTTTTTTATGCACTTTCTATAATTTTATTATGCTTCCTTATACCGACCCTGGTTTATATTAAAGAATACCAGATATCAAAAGTACTGGTATTGTTCCTGAGCTTCCTTGCTGGTCTTTTTGTCTTTTGGCCTTTGTCAGAAACCTGCCCTTACCCTGTAACTCAGTTTCTACTCTTTCTTATGAATGTTATTTGCATTAGCGGTACTCTCTTTTTTGGTTTATTACTGATTATTCATAAGTTAAAGGGCAAACCGCTTATCTTCTTTACAAGAAGGGAAGCTCACAGATGGATAATGGAAACTATGGGAGGTCATTACCTTATTACAAATCCCTCCGGCCAAATTTTATCCTGCGGCCAGACAGTATTATCTCCTCTGGAACCCTACCATGATGAAACTCTAAACTCTTTCCTAAAGAGGGCTGCTGCTTTACTCAACACCACAACCAATAATTGGGAAGCTATTGAATCACTCTATAATGATGTTCTTGAAAATAGGGATTCTGATGGAAATATTGAAATTTCCAATCGGCATTACCACTGGATATATCGTCGATTGGGCAAACATGAGTTACAGGGATATCTTCTTTATCTAACAGACCTGACTGATGAACAAAGATTAATCAATCAACGGGAGAAAACAGGAAGACTGCTGCACCTTAAAAATGGCTGGCTTAGAAAACAGGGACGACTGGCGATATCCCTGGAACGATCCCGCCTGACCGAAGAATTATCACAGAAAACAACAAAAACAATAACATCACATCTTATAATACTTACTGAAGATCTTCGCCATTTGGCTGAAACAGACACTCCAGACCAGAAAGATATAAATCAGGCTTTGATTAAAAGTAAAGAAGTTATGAGTCAGATAAGAGCCGCCGTCCATACTCTTCCCTACACGGAAGGAAAGGAAATATCATGAAAATTATTCTGGCTGAAGACCAGCCCCTTATTCTCTCATCCTTAAAAATATTACTTTCTGAAGAAGAGGGAATCGAAGTTACTGCAACAGCTTCCAATGGAATAGATGCTCTGGCCCGGATTTCAGAACATCAGCCGGATATAGCTGTTTTGGATATCTATATGCCCCAAATGGATGGAATTGAGACTGCAAAAAAAGTCATGGATGATTTTCCTCATATACCTGTAGTCTTATTGACCACCTTTGATAATCCCGATTCCATACGTAAAGCAATAGAAATCGGAGTAGCCGGATTCCTGTTAAAAGATATAGAACCATCTGTTTTTATAAACGCCCTGAAAGCCGTTGCCGGGGGTTTAATCGTTTATCATTCCGGCATAAAGCCCTATTTGAATACGAATTTGCCCGCTCCTGGATCATGCCCCCCTGATAATGATTATTGCCTGACAAAAAAAGATTTGACAATTATAAGTTATATCGTTCAGGGAATGAGTAACAAAGAGATTTCCTACCTTGAAAACAGCTCTGAAGGTACTATAAAAAACCGGGTATCTACAATTTTAAGTAAGATGTCTTTGCAGGCCCGTACACAAATCGCTGTAACTGCTCTAAAAGAAGGGTTGGTATAAATTTGGAAATGAATCTTGCGGATGCTCAGGATATTTTTGGATTCAGCTATTCCATCTTGCAGCTCTGTCATTAATTTTATGGAGTATTAGTAAACTCTTTCTACGTACTCAAAAATCTGTATTACTAAAACGCTACCTCTTTCTTCAGGTTTTCCTGATAATATGGATAGTTTGTAAAATGCTTAAAACTGTTGCTCCCAATGTTACCATTCGATGGATTTTTATTGTTATCCAGTATATTGGTGTCTCGTTTATAGGAGTCAGTTTCTTTCATTTTGTCTACTATTTAGTGTTCCGGCAAAATCCAGGGAAAGTAATTCTCAGAATACTCTATTTTTTATCCTCACTCACTTTAATATTTATAAGTACAAATCCATTACACCATCTTTTTTACAGTACTTTTGATTTTTACGGAGATACCTTTGGTCCGCTTCTCTACTGGCATGCCTTTCTGACCTATTTTATGATCCTTTCAAGCATTACCATACTGATAATGGGAATGATAAGGAATAAATCAATATCACGGCAGGAGCAGTTGCTTACTGCAGCGGCTCTGTTCCCCCTGCTTTTTAATATTCTCTATCTGACAGAAATTATTGAACCTGTATTCGACTATACTCCTATTGCTATAACAATTTCACTGTTTTTCCTGGCACTTACCGCCTTCCGGAATCACTTTCTGGGTGTTCTGCCTATCGCATACAACACCATTGTAACAGGACTGGAAAGTCCTGTTATAATTTTAGACCGCAGCAAAAAGGTTCTCTATGGAGAAAATATTTTAGCTGCTCATATCATAGATCAGTCAGAAGACTATGTGTTTACATATAAAGAAAGAGAGTACCGGATAGTAAAAATTGATCACAAAAAAAACAAAACTCTTTATCATTTATCAGATATAAGTTTCCTGCGATCTCTTCAGAGAGAACAATCAACAACAAATGAGGAATTAAAAAAGCTTACCAGCCAAATACAATTAAACAACGCAAAACGCATGGAACTGGTAGCCTCAGAAACAATGAATCATGCACGCCGGGAGCTCCATGATCTTTTAGGCCATTCCCTGACACAAATTATACTTCTTTTACAATCGTCAAAAGTACTTTCCTCTAATAACTCAGCTGGAGCATACAATTCTATAATACAAGCCGAACAAGTCTGTAAAAAATGTCTGTATGATACAGATAATATTGAGCATTATATTTCCAAACCACAAACCTTGTTATCTGAATCATTACATCAATTAGCTGAATCATTTTCCTCTATGAATTTTACAATTGAACTGACACTCCAGGGAACAGAATATTCTTTAGATCCTGGATTGATATCCTCCCTGTACCGTTGTTGTCAGGAGGGTATTACCAATGCAGTCAAACATGGCAAAGCAGGCAAAGTGGATATTGTTATGCAGTTTAAGAAGGAAAAACTTATTCTTATTATTGCAGATAACGGCCGCGGAACTACAAACTATACTCCCGGTCAGGGATTAACCATGATGAATGACCGTTTACTCCAGTGGGAAGCTGTTCTTCGGCATGAAAGCAGTTCAGGAGAGGGGTTTTTACTTTCAATCTCCTGCCCTTTGAAATCCGGATTGCTATGAAAAATAAAATTTATTAGAATCGATAGTTCTCTTTTTTTTGAAAGTAAAATGATTAGATATAAAAAAAGGGGTCTGAAAATATATTTTCAGATCCCTTTTTATGATTACCTTCGGCATTGCCTGGTAACTTTTTCCTATGCTTCCGGAGGTGTACCTTCAGCGTTAGAGACAACTGCATCAATTTGCACCAAAGCATCCAGAGGGATAGCTGAAACGCCAATTACTGTTCGTGCAGGAAGATCAACCGTGAAAAATGTTGTGTAAACTTCATCTAAAGCATCAATATCTGCAATATTTTTAAGGGCGATATTGATTTTAACTGTATCGTCCATAACGTGGTCGACACTTTCTATAATTGCTTTGATATTTTTTAAGCACTGCTTTGCCTGCTCTTTTACACCACCAGCTACCATTTTACCCGTTTTTGGGTCTAAAGGTAATTGACCTGAAATATGATTGTAATGAGAAAAAGCTACAGTGTGTGAGTATGAAACTTT
>DAOWEB010000132.1 GCA_030638735.1 Spirochaetaceae bacterium | reverse complement strand
TAAAATATGCAGATCTTGATTTTGAGACTGCTGTAGGTACAGATTCGGATGTTTTTACCAGGGCAGATGTCAGGCGAAGGGATATTCTTATTACTTTGGATCTGATTAAACAGATAGTTCCAAGAATACCTAAAAAAGGTGAATTTATGGCCAGGATTCCTAATGTTTTTCACTGGAAGATTCCTAATGGGGAAACATATAAGAGAGCAGAATGTACCAGAGGTGAGTTCGGTTATTATACTGTTACTGACGGCAGTGGATATCCCAGACGAATAAATGTACGGGGTCCTTCGTATACTCATGCCATTGCACTAATGGAAAGATTAGCTATAAATGTAAATATTGCGGACACAGCAGGAGTGATGTCATCACTTCATACTTATCCGCCTGAGATAGAGAGGTAGGTATGAGTATCAAAGATGTTTTAATGCCTTTTACAGCATGGAAAAACCTTTTTGTAGAACCTGTAACTATTAAGAAGCCGGAAGAGGTTCAGGGTGCTCCCAGGTACAGAGGTTTTCATTTTAATGATGTAGATGTTTGTATTGGTTGTGGTTCCTGTGAAGAGATTTGCCAGAATAATGCAATTGATATGGTGACAGTTGACGGGATAGAAACAAAAGATGGAGATTCCGGACTTAGACCTCTGGTGGATTACGGCCGGTGTTGCTGGTGTGCTCTTTGTGTAGATGTTTGTACAACCAATTCTCTTGTCCTGACTAACACTTTCAAGTGGGCAACAACCAATCCTGACGATTACAGGTTTATTCCAGGTGTTGATAAAAAAGACTGGGATGGGGATAAACTTGGATACAGAAAGCAGGATGGTTATGATCTCTATGATATAAACAGAGTAGAAATGGGTGAGCTTCATCCGGGTGACAGAGATAAGTCATTTGTAGAGATGATAACCGGATATTCAAAAGAACAGGCTCAGAAAGAGGCAGACAGATGTGTGGAATGTGGAATATGTACTGCTACATGTCCTGCACATATGGGTATTCCTGCATATATTAAAGCTGTTCGCGAAGATGATATGGAAGAAGGATTACGAATATTGTATGAAACAAATCCTCTGCCGGAGATTTGTGGTCGAATATGTACCCATAAATGTGAAACAGTTTGTTCCCTGAATCATAAGGGAGACGCTCTTTCAATCAGATGGTTAAAGAGATACATAGCTGATCAGGTTCCTTCAGACAAATATAAGGAAATACTCGGTACTGATAAAATTCAGGAAAATGGTAAAAAAGTTGCTATTATTGGTGCCGGACCTGCAGGACTTTCAGCTGCCCATTATCTGGCACTTCTTGGATACAGTGTAAAGATTTTTGAAAGCCGAAAAGGGCCTGGTGGAATGGTAAGGTATGGTATACCTGAATATAGAATGCCCTATGATCAGATAGACAAAGATATTGATTATATTCTCTCCCTTGGAGTAGAGGTTCAGTACGATACCAGAGTAGGTGAAGATATTTATCTTGAAACCCTTGAAAAAGATTATGATGCAGTATTTTCTGCTACAGGACTTCATCTTGGAAGAAGTACAGGAGTGACCGGAGCAGATCACGAAAGAGTGTATCAGTCTATTGAACTCTTGCGCAAAGTTACAGATGGAGAGGAGATTGACGTACCTGAAAATGTAGTTGTTATTGGCGGTGGTAATGTAGCAATGGATATTACCAGAACCATAGCACGTCTTCAGAATATTAAATACGGTAAGGTTGGTGTAATTGCAACCTGTCTGGAAGCTGAAGATGTAATGCCTGCAGATGATGAAGAGGTAATTGAAGCCCGGGAAGAGAAAGCAATTATCGATCCAGGCTGGGCACCGGAAGAAATAGAAATAGAAAATGGTCAGATTAAAGGTCTTCGGGTAAAAAAGTGTCTTGCACTTTTCGATGATGAAGGCAGGTTTAATCCCCAGTGTGATGTAGAAAACAAAAAGTTTTTTCCTGCAGATGTTATAATTGAGTCCATTGGACAGGGTATGGATATTATTTATACTGATAAAATCAAGGACAGATTAGAATTTGGTCCAAGAGGACGGATTCTTGTAAATAAAAACTTCCAGTCAAAACTTCCATGGTTTTTTGTTGGTGGAGATATTATCGAAGGGCCGGATGTTATACATGGTATTGCCAACGGTCATAAGGCTGCCATTGGTATAGATAATTTTTTGAAAGATAAATAAAATATTGTTGTGGTGTGATTTATCAAGTCTTTTCTAATCGTGGAATCCAGGCGGCTCTATTTAGGGTTGCCTTTTTTGAATTCTGATTTAGGAGGGGGGAGACCCCCCTGGCTACAAACCCGCTGATCTACCCTGCTTTTTCCGGCTATCGCCGGGCAGGGCAGGCGGTTTTTCCACCACCCCCTCTTTTCTCACAACTTGTTATTTTTTAATACAGGTAACTGTCTTTTTACTTCAATTAATTATTTCAAGTAATCCTTCAATAACTTCATTCACTTCCTCAAGTGAAGCTGTTCCCAGTTTTTTTCTTAGGCGTTTAACCGAAAGAGTCCGAATTTGACTGATTTTAATCCATGATTTTTTAGGTAGTTTTGCACTCTTTAATTCAAGAGTCAAAGGAAAACCTGCTTTTGGGTTTTGACTTGTAATTGCTACAGCGATAACAGTTCCGGAGCGCTCGTTAAACACTTCATGACTCAATACAAGAACAGGCCGTAATCCTGCTTGTTCATGTCCTTGTACTGGATTCAGATCAGCCCAAATCACATCTCCTCTTAGTATTCTGGCCATTCTTCCAACTCCATAGATAAGCCTTCATCAGCTAGTTTCTGCTCAAATGCTATATCTAATTTTGCACATTCTCTGGCTAGCTGGTTATGTTCAATTCTGCTAATTTTTTCTTTAACTGCAGACTGTATTGCCTGACTACGGTTTCCAAAAGTTCTGTTTTTGATCAATTGATCTATTTTCTTAACAAGATGTTGTTCCATTGATATTGTTATCTTTGCTACACTCATGCTTACCTCCGGTATTACTTAAGGTCATACTTTTAAGATGCCAAATTTCTATTATAATGTCAATAGTATGTATCTGTAAGCTTTTTGAAAGTTGTTGATATTGCTGATGCAGAGTTAATTGGCTTGTAAGTCTTTTAATTTTATCCTATTAAATTCTCACTATGTAATATATAATTTTTGAAGGTATACATAAGACTTGAGCAGAAGGGTAACCCATGAGTTTATTTCAAAAATCTGTCGAAAAAAAGTATCTTTCGGAACTTAATGAAGCAATAATCAATTCAAAATATGCAGCTTTTCAGGAATACTTTGGAAATTCTGAGAGGCAGGAAAATATACGGAACTCCAAGGAAGAGCAGTTTCAGGAAGGTTTTTTACGCGAACTGTTTGTTAATATTTTTGGATATACTTTGAATCCTGAACCGGGCTTTAACCTGAAAAAAGTGTATATGAGAAAATGTTTGGAAGTTATTGATACTGCTTAAATAATGTGGTTACTGGTATTATATAAAAGGTGAGTATAGAGGATCTTAGTATCAAGAGCCTTTGCTATTCATGGCGCCAAAGACAAAAAGAGGTAACAGATGTTTGAGCAGACTTTTAAAAATATAGATGATATCCTTCATAAAGATGCAGGATGCGGTAGTGAACTGGATTATGTTGAACAAACATCATGGATACTTTTTCTAAAATATCTGGATGATCTGGAAAAAGATAAGGCCATCGCTGCTGAATTAACAGGAAAAATATACACAACTATTATTGCCTCAGAATATCATTGGAATACCTGGGCAGCGCCTAAACTTGAAAACGGAAAAATTGATCATAATGCATTGACAGGTGATGATCTTGTGGACTTTGTGAATGGAGAACTGTTTCCCTACCTTAAAAAGTTTAAAACAACAGCAGATCATCCCGACACAATTGAATACAAAATTGGTGAGATATTCAGTGAGCTTAAAAACAGAATACAAAGCGGTTACAATCTTAGGGAAGTTATAAACCATATCGATGAACTTCGTTTTAGAACTCATAAAGAGAAGCATGAAATGAGTCATCTCTATGAGAGTAAAATCAAGAACATGGGGAATGCAGGGCGTAATGGTGGTGAATACTATACTCCAAGACCTCTAATTAAAACTATTGTAAAGGTTGTAGCTCCGGAAATAGGAAAAACTGTTTATGACGGTGCAGTAGGATCGGCGGGATTTCTTTGTGAGGCCTTTGAGTATCTTAAAAATCCAGTAGACAGGGGTTTAAAACACCTGTCTACTTCAAATACAGAAATTCTTCAAAAGAAAACTTTTTACGGTAAAGAGAAAAAATCTCTGGCATACATTATCGGTATTATGAATATGATCTTTCATGGTGTCGAAGCTCCGAATATTATTCATACCAATACACTGGCGGAGAACCTTGCAGATATACAGGAAAAGAATCGCTACGATGTTATATTGGCTAATCCTCCCTTTGGTGGAAAGGAACGAGCCGAAGTACAGCAGAATTTCCCTATAAAAACAGGCGAAACAGCATCACTGTTTTTACAGCATTTTATTAAGATACTTAAAGC
>DAOWEB010000286.1 GCA_030638735.1 Spirochaetaceae bacterium | reverse complement strand
TCATGCTACAGGACATCCTGATATGGGGAAACTGGGACAGATACTGTTTATTGCAGATTATATTGAGCCTGGTAGAAAGCATGTTACCAGGTTTCTAAGGGCTTCTCTAATGCAAATGGATTTAAATGAAATGACTTTAAAGGTTTTGAATGAACAAACTGCATATTTAAGAGATAGAGGGTACATAATTAGTGAATCATCAATACTGCTTTTTGATAAACTATCAAACTTTGGTAGAATTAAAAGTATTTAGGATAATTTTTTGAGAAGAAAAAAAGCTGTAGATAGAATAATAATCTTACTAATGCTGGTAATAATTTCTGCAAGTGCCGGATTGTTATTTACTAAACTTAAAACAGATCGAATTACAAATGCTGTTGAAGCCGAAGAGGCTATCAATACTATGATTATTGTTCATAATAATGGGGAACTGATTTTTTCTGAATTATTTATGTATGATAGTAAAACAGGTAAGGGTTCTCTTTTTGATATACCTGGATATATAGGCTCAATAATTAATGAACTTAAGAAAATGGATAGGATTGATGTTCTTTTTGATAAAGCAAATCCTTCAGTTTATGTAGAAAAAGCTGCAAATATTTTAAATACTGAAATTCCCTATTATATATCAATTGAATTGAATGATTTTTCAAAAATAGTTGATTTGTTTGAAGGAGTAAATATTTTTATTGCAAATCCTGTAGAACTATTGGATATGGATAATATTATTTTATTACCTTCAGGTAATCTGGTTCTTGATGGTTATAAAACGATTTCTTATTTAGCATTTCAGGATGAAACTTTGTCTGATGTTGAACACATAAGTAGAAGGCAGAAAATTCTACAGTCTCTGTTTAATCAATTTAATAATAAAAATAGTTTTTTGAAGTCTAGAAATTTTACAAATTATTTAAACTCATATATCATTTCAAACCTTAAGAAAGATGCTGTAATTTCCTTTTTTGATATTTTTACTAAATTGGATATTGAAAGAATTGTATTTCAACGAGTTCTTGGGAATACCCGTTTAGTTGGAGAGAAAAATTTACTTTTTCCTCATTATGAAGGAAAACTTTTAAGGGAAACTGTTCAGCAAACTATTACATCCCTTGCTAACACTGAAGTAATTAGTGCAGATGAACTGAATGTTATTATAGAAATTCTTAATGCAACAGAACAATCCGGTCTTGCAGGCAGAACGTCACAGGTATTTAAAAGCTTTGGCTATGATGTGGCACGTGTTGCAAATTATGAGAAAGAATCTATGGATAAAACTGTTGTTGTTAGTTGGAATGGAGATCGTACAACTGCTGAGAAGGTTGCAGATATAATTCTTTGTAAAGATATCTCTTATGATCCCGGCAGCTATTTTGGAAATAATTTAAATACATATAATTCAGAAATAATAATAATACTAGGGAAGGATTTTGATGGCCGATATTGTAAAGAGTAATGATAGTACTGCAACCTTAATAGGTAGTTTTATAAGTGATCATAATGGTGAAAATGTTCTTGTTCTTGATATTAAAGAGCAAAGCAGCTGGACTGATTATATGATTATTGCAACAGTGAATAGTATTGGTCATCTTAAAGGATTAGTCAAACAGTTGAAAGATATGCTGGGTGATAATTCTATTGATATACTGATGCGGCATAAACAGATATCAGATGACGGTTGGGAATTGATAGATTGTGGTTCCTATGTTATTCATCTTATGAATTCAGAGATGAGAGATTTTTATGACCTTGATAAATTATGGTTTTCCGGTAAAAAAGTTTTTCAATCATCAAAGTCGTCATAATCCAGTCCATCGTCATAATCCAGATCATCTTCCTCCATTAAATCTTCTTCGTCGGTATCCAAACTTTCTTCGAAGTCGTCGTCATCATCATCACTATCATCATCGTACTCGTCATCGAGCAGGTCATCTTCAACTTCTGAATATTTATCTTCGAATTCACTTTCGTAGTCATCGAAATTATCATCGTAAAAATCATCTTCATCCATTATTTATATACCCCACATCAAAGTCATAAAACAATATGACTGTATATTATTAACACTTAATTTAATTGTCAAATAGTTTTATATTATTCTTTTGCGCCAACTAATAGATCAAAGCTTCCAAAACTACCATTTATTGATTTATGCAGGATTTCGGCAGCATCATAGGTTGCCATGGAGATATTTGATCCTCTTAGAATAGTCGGTGGAGTAATATCACAGTTAACACCTGCAGATTCTAACAGCATTACAGATCTTCCTGAAATTTGGTTAAGTATTTCCCCAAAAGCTTCTTTATGAAATTGACCAAATTCAGATTCTTCAGCTTCCATTCCCATGTTTGAAAGCATTTTATCAATAAATCGCATACTGCTTTGAAGATCAGATCTTATAAGCAGAAATCCTGATATTTCTCCAGTTATACCTATATTTGCAATAAGATCATATTTTTGATCCCTATTGCTGCAATCTTCAATTATTAGGTCGGAAAAACCTATTTCCATAAAAATATCTTCTGCTGCTTTAATAAATAGATCTAGATTATTGAGGTTCATAAGAATTATTATAGAAAAGTAATTTCATGCTGTCAAATGATAGTACCTAAAAAAAATATAATTGAGGTAATTCCTGTGAATAAAATAAAAATACTTGCACCTGCAAAAATAAATTTACATCTTCAAATTACTTCAAAAAGAGATGATGGTTTTCACAATCTTATCTCACTTTTTCAGATGATATCCCTTTATGATGAAATAACTATTGAAGTAAGTAAATATGATAATATTATTCTTAATGGAAACTTTGATTGCTCAGTAAAAGATAATCTTATATTTAAAGCTGCTGACTGGTTAAAAGATACTTTTAATATAAAAACTGGTTTTATTATAAACTGTAATAAAAATATTCCCCAGGGAGCAGGTCTGGGTGGAGGTTCCAGTGACGCTGCAGCCACTCTTATAGGAATTAAATCCCTTTTGGGTTTGAATATTCATAATGAACGTTTACTAAGAGGAGCTTTGGAGTTGGGTAGTGATGTTCCTTTTTTTCTGGGTTTTCCTACAGCAATTGCAGAAGGCCGTGGTGAAAAACTAATTCCTGTAATAACCAGGGATGACCTGTTTCTACTTATTACTGATACTGGTATTAATAGCAGCACAAAAGAAGTGTTTGGTTCATTGGAATTAGATTATGATAAAATTAATCCATTATCTGCTGATAATATTTCTAATGCATATTTAAATATGAAACCATCTCTATGGCCCTTTTTAAATACTTTTTCTCCATATCTTTATAAAAAACATTCTATTTATAAAAATATAATAGAGATTTTAAATAAAAATGGTTCCGAATACTCATCTATAACAGGTACAGGTTCTTCGGTTTTTGGAGTTTTTAGTGATGAATCTTTGGCAGGTAAGGCCCAAAAAGTGTTAAAAGATAGTAATATAATGACTCATAAAGTAAAAATGCTTGCGAACAGACCTAAGCCGGTTTACAATTACCCAACAGCTGAATAGCTAATACATCCTGGAGGGTATATGAAGATTACTGACATTAGAATTCGACGGGTAGGTGCAGATGGTAAACTGAAGGCTTATGTAACTGTCACCTTCGACGATTGTTTTGTTGTACATAACATTAAAGTAATCGAGGGTAAAAACGGTGCTTTTATTGCAATGCCTAGTCGAAAGACTAAAACAGGTGAATACAAAGATGTTGCACATCCAATTAACTCAGACTTTAGATCAAAGCTTCAGAGTGATATTTTAAGTGCATATGAAAAAGAACCTGCTGAAAGTGATAATATTCATAAAGTAGAATCAAGCTGAGCTATGGAGTAGATATTCAAAAAAAATCAAAATGAGAATTGCAATAAGCTATAGACTTTAATTAAAAAAAAAGTATAATACTCAAACCAGTTGAACTGATCTCAGGGTAAGCTGGGAGAATGTACCTTTACCGGTGTGTTTATGACATATATTTTTATATGCGTTGGGGCGTCGGCAAGTGGTTAAGCCACCGGTTTTTGGTGCCGGTACCGTAGGTTCGAATCCTACCGCCCCAGTATCTGATTAATTGTTAATTTAAGGAGCATTTCATGGAGCAGAATACTCTTGCAGGGTATGAACGAAATTCGTTTAAAAAAGGTCCTGCTGGTCGTTTAAGAAGAGAAGGTAAAATACCAGCTGTAATTTATGGGCATAACAAGCCTGTTCATTTATCAGTTAGTGCAACTGAATTTGATTCAAAATTCCACATTATTTCTGAAAATACTCTAATTACTATTACTGTTGATGGTAAAGAGTATGAGGTTCTTGTAAAGGATTCCCAGGAAAATGTGATTAAGGGTAAGATTACACATATTGATTTTTTTGAAGTTGAACGTGGTAAAGTCCTTAAAACAAGAATACCTGTTATTCTAACTGGAACTTCAGTTGGTGTTAAGGAAGGTGGACTTCTTGAACAGCATTTACATGAAATTGATATTGAATGTTTACCAAAAGATATTCCTGCAAATGTTGTAATAGATATTACAGAACTCCAGCTTGGTGAATCGATTCATATTAGTGATCTAAAGCAATCTGATGAAGTTAAAATACTTAATTCTATGGATCAGTCTGTTGTTGGTGTTACAACTGTGAAGGCTGAAGAAGAACCTGAAACTGATGAGGAATTGGAAGAAGGTGAAGAAGCTGAAGCTGATGCTGAAGAGACAGAAACAGAGGAATAATACTTTATTTCTATTTATTGGTCTTGGTAATCCAGGAAGTGAATACCATGAAACCAGACATAATGCTGGTTTCATGGTAATAGACAGACTTGCAGAAACCCTGTCTTTAAAATTTAAGAACCCTTTTTTTAAAAACTATTTAATTGCTGTTGGAAATTATCAGGATAAAAGGGTGGTTTTAATAAAACCCACAACATTCATGAACAGATCCGGTTTGATTTTTAATTATATCCCTGGAAAATATATTTTTACTGATAATATGATTGTTATCTGTGATAATATGGATCTTCCTGTAGCTACTTGCAGAGTAAAAAACAGAGGATCCAATTCCAGTCATAACGGGATGAGTTCTATAATTAATAGTTATGGTTCAGAAGAGTTTCTTCGCATCTATGTAGGAATTTCAAAACCTGTCCAGGGTGAGTCTGTTATCTCTCATGTATTAGGCAAATTAGAAGATTCTGAAATATCAGATTTTTCGAAAGGTATCGACAGGGCCGGAAAAGCTGCTCTTTCTTTATTAACTACCGACGTTCAGAGGGTTATGAATGAGTATAACCGTAAAAACACTTGAATTAAAAGTAATTAATTATTTTAAAAAATATAATATCTCAGATAAAAGTATAATTCTAATAGCATATTCCGGCGGACCCGATTCAGGAGCGCTTCTATGGCTTCTTAATAGTATTCAGAAGGAGATAGGTTTTTCTATTCATGCTTTGTATATAAACCATGGGATTCGATCTGAACAGGAGATGTCTGATGAAATTCTTAAAATAAAAAGAATTTCAGAGGAAATAAATATTAAAATTGATTACGAAAATATAGAAAATGGTTTAATTAAATCAGAATCTAAACAATCCGGAAGAAGTGTTGAAGATCTTGCAAGGGAATATAGATATTCATTACTTGAAAAGATAAAACAAAAAATAAATGCAACCCATATTGCAACTGGGCATACCCTGGACGATCAAATAGAAACTTTAATTATGCGTTTTTTTCAGGGTTCAGGAATTAATGGATTAGGAGGTATTCCTGAAAAAAGGGATTATTTTATCCGTCCATTAATGGGAATTGAGAAAAAAGAACTTAATGAATATATAAAAATAAACAATATTTCTTTTGTAACAGATAAAACCAATTTTGATCCGGTTTACTTAAGAAATAAGGTCAGGTTGAATCTAATTCCTGTAATTTCAGAAATATTTCCAGGATACAAAAAATCAATTGGTATTTTTTCTGAAAAAATGGACATGATTCGAACAATATTAAGTGAGAATGAGAAGGATCTGGAAGTTAACATGACAAAAGATGGAGATTCCTGGTTCTTTAGAGATGATTTTATTGAATTGCCTGCATATCTTCAGGTTGAAATACTCTATAAAAGTTGGGACATGTGGGAAAATAAACCATTCCAACGTCTTCCTTATAGATTTTTAAGCAGTGCTGTAGGATACCATTCTGATAATACTTCTAGTATTCTTCTGGATGGTTATTCCTGTAGATTAATTAAGCATAAAGAAATGATAATTTGGAAAAGAGTTGTTGTCGTTTCTTCTAAAAAAAGTTATCTTAGGGTGATAACTGTCGGAGAATATAAACTGTTTCCTGGTATGTATCTTAATGTAGAAGAAAACACTCAATTATTAGAAGATACTATATGGATTAAAAGGGAGAAGCTTAAATATCCGATAATTGTTCGATCAAAAATGCCCGGGGATCGTATTATCCTAGCAGAAGGAATAAAACCCTTAAAAAAATTATTTAACGACTGGGGTGTTGTTCCGGAAGAAAGATGGAAAATTCCTGTTTTAGAAGATAGAACCGGAGTTATTGCAGTCCTGGGGAAGCCCCTTGGTTATAGTAATAGAATAGCGCTTAACTATAAGAACTGTTTGAATAATGATACTAAACTTTTAATTAGCGCTTATTATATGGAGAGCATAAGTGAATAATCAGAATAAACCGCCTGAGAATAAAGATCCAAACAATATGAAGTTTGATTTTAATAAAAATAAATTTGCACTTTTCTTTTTATTGTCTTTAATTGTAATGTTTGTACTTCTTTTTATGGTTAGTGAAAATGGTGCAGAAGTTGAAATCCCTTACTCAGTATTTTTATCCTATCTTGAGCAGGGAGAAATTGATGCTGTCAAAATTCTTGATAATAATGAGATTAGAGGGACATTATCCAGTTCTGCAGGAAGTGAATATACTGTTTTTAATACGATAATTCCCTACTATGACGATAATTTGATGATTCAGCTTCGGGAGAAAGGTGTTAAGATTACAGGTGCTGCAAAAGCTCTTTCTGTAGGTCAGATTATACTGGAGTTGCTGCCATGGCTGCTTTTTGTTGGATTTTTCTGGTTTATGCTTAAACAGTTTCAGGGTGGTGGTAATAAGGCTTTTTCATTTGGTAAAAGTCGTGCCAAAAAATATCATTCAGAACTGGAAAATATAACTTTTGCTGATGTTGCAGGTCAGGATGAAGCTAAATATGAATTAACTGAAGTTGTTGAATTTCTAAAAACTCCGACAAAATTTACAAATATTGGTGCAAAAATACCTAAAGGTGTTCTTTTAGTAGGTATGCCAGGTACAGGAAAGACTTTAATGGCAAAAGCTGTTGCAGGTGAAGCTGGAGTTCCTTTCTTTCATATGTCTGGTTCTGATTTTGTTGAAATGTTTGTTGGTGTTGGAGCCAGTCGAGTTAGAGATTTATTTGATCAGGGAAGAAAAAATGCTCCCTGTATTCTATTTATAGATGAGCTTGATGCTGTCGGTCGGACAAGAGGAGCTGGTTATGGCGGTGGTAATGATGAAAGGGAGCAAACTCTTAATCAAATGC
>DAOWEB010000384.1 GCA_030638735.1 Spirochaetaceae bacterium | reverse complement strand
TCCTGTTAAAAATAAATTCTTTCTGCTTGTTGTATTCATTCTATATTAATTTCGTGTAAAGCAATTGATAAAGCTTTTTGCTGGTTTTCCTGAAGTATTCCGTCTTTAATATAATCTTTAACTAAAAGAGGATTATCCGGAGTAATTTTATCTTCCAAAGTTAAAAGTTTAGGGTCAAGTTTTTCGGTAATTTTTACAATATGATATCCGGAATTTGATTCGAGAACCTTAGAAATATCATTTAAAGGGAGTTGAAATAGTTTATTAAAAAAATCATCTCCCAGTTGAAGTTTCAGGTTTTGATTATCTCTACCTACATACCCTATATCGCCACCCCTGTATTTGATACTTTCTTCTTCGGAATAGATTAAAACAGCATTATCAAAACCTATACTGCCATTTTTCAATTCTAAATATGCCTGTTCCAATTTATTATTTGCAATTTTACCTTTTTCAACATTTTTATTTAATACCGGAATAAAAACCATACTGACTCTTACATATTCAGGATTAAAAAAAAATTGTAAATTTTCATTATATTTTATTTCAATCTCTTCATTACCAGGTACTTTAATATTTTCAAATATATTTTTTTTATTCTGAGTAATAAAACTTTGCTGTAACAGCTGATCTTTAATTTCAGATAGATATTCATCCCATGTTGATGAAGTCTGATTTATTATCAGTTGTTTAAACTGCTCATCTGTAATTTTTTGTCTTAGTTGACCTTCAGCACTCTGTTTTTGTGATTGAATAACTCTGTTTAAATCAATATCAGAGACAGTTAACCCAGATCTTTCAGCAGCCTGTGCAATAAGAATGGATGAAATAATTGAATCCAGCATCTCTTTTCTACTAATATTTTGAGCAGGCATACCGCTGCTTCGAAGCTGTCGGTTATAAAGTTCTATTTTTTGATCAACCTCTAAAGAAGTTATCATTTCCGGTCTTATAAGGTTAACTGATGCTAAAGGTTCACTTAAAATATCAGCAAAAGAAAAAGCACTAATAAATAAAGATAAAATGACGACCAGTAATCTTTTCATATAATACTCCGTGTAACACTTAGGAAATATGCAGTCTTTTACCAATATTCAAAGCTTCAGTTTTTGTAGAAATTATATCAGATTTTTTTAAATATAGACCTTCGTGTTCCATAGAAGTCATAAGATTACTTAGAGTTTTCATAGGTCTTAAACCAGTTTTCAAGGAAAAAGCATAAGATCTTTTTGCTCTTACTATTCCTGAATTACTTAAAAAAGTTTTTGTTTTAGGAGGTATTTTACCACCTAACAGATTTATTCCTTCAATACCGATGGCAATGTAGTTGTACACTGTTAATTTAGAATTAACATCCAGGTTGCCATTTATAATGTCAACCTGGTGACCCTGTAATTCTATTCCTTCTGATAAAGAATTAACAATATTAAGAAGTTTTTTATTATTTGAATTCGAAAAATATACTATTCCTACTCTCATCATAACCCCAAATGGTTTATTCGTCTGAGCTGGAACCTTCAAGATCTACTGAATTATTCCACCACTCAGATGTAGAATCAACAACTTCTTCTCTTGCCACTCCCAGTACATCCCCTGAATCAGCAGTTCTATTTATCCATGCATTACCAAGGGAACTTAATATAAATATTGCACCAAGAATTGATGTTGTTTTAGTTAAAATATTACCGGATCTTGATCCGAAAGCAGCACCGCTTCCTCCTCCGAAAATACCACCAAGGCCATCACCCTGATCATCCTGCATCATAACTATTATTATGAGCAATATTGCACTGATTACGAATATTACTAAAAGTAATGTTCCTATAATTGCCATTAATTTATCTCCACTAACTATAACTATTTATTATATTCCATTATAGGAATAAAAGTTTCTGCTTTAAGTGCTGCACCGCCAACCAGTGCTCCATCAATATTGGGTTTAGCCATTAACTCTTTTACATTTGCAGGTTTAACAGAGCCTCCATACTGAATAATAACATTGTCTGCCGCATTTTTACTGAAAATATTTTCAATTTTAGTACGGATAACTTTATGAATATCATCAGCATCTTCAGGAGTAGCTGTCTTTCCGGTACCTATTGCCCATACTGGTTCATAAGCAATTGTAATAGCAGAAAGTTGATCCTCTGAAATACCTTTTAACCCTTCAACAACCTGATCAGTAACAATTTTTTCTGCAAGTCCACCCTCTCTTTCGTCCAGGGTTTCTCCTACACAAAAAATAACATCAAGCTTATGTTTTAATGCGAGGTGTACTTTTATATTAATAATTTTATCAGTTTCACCGTAAATAGCTCGTCTTTCAGAATGGCCAAGTATAACAACTTCAACACCTAAATCCTTAAGCATTACTGGAGATATTTCTCCTGTATGAGCCCCTGATTCATCTGTAGACATATTCTGTGCACCCAGTATTAACTCTGTTCCTTCAACAGCTTTAGAAACAGCATCCAGTGCCGTATAAGAAGGCGCTATAAGTACTTTATTCTTAAAACTACCATTATCAAGAAGTTCCTTAACAAGAGCCAGAGCTTCTGATCTGGTATTATTCATTTTCCAATTTCCAGCCATATATGATCTACGCATTTATTTCTCCTATCTTAATGCTGCGATGCCAGGGAGGATCTTACCTTCAAGATATTCAAGGGAAGCTCCTCCTCCAGTCGAAACATGGTCAATTCTATCAGCAAAACCAAATTTATTAACAGCGGCTACAGAATCTCCACCACCTACAACTGTAATACCTTCGCAAGCAGCAACTAACTCAGCAACTCCAAACGTTCCCTTTGCAAAATTGGGAAACTCAAACACACCTAAAGGTCCATTCCAAACCAGAGATTTTGAATTAGTAATTACGTCACTGTAAGATTTAAGAGTCTTACTTCCAATATCCATTCCAATTAAACCTTCAGGTATATTTTCACTATCTACTATAATTGCTTCGGCACTATCTGAAAACTCAGATGATGCTAAATGATCAACGGGTAAAAGTAAATCAACACCTTTTGCTTCGGCACTTTTCATTAATTTTTCTGCAGTAGCTATAAAATCTTCTTCAATCAAAGAATTACCTATTTCAACACCTTTTGCTTTGAGAAATGTATAAGCCATTCCTCCGCCAATAATAAGTGTAGTACAATTTTTAAGTAAAGACTCAAGAACACTTATTTTTGAAGAAACCTTAGCTCCTCCAATAATAGCTACAAAGGGTTTTGCAGGATTATTAACAAGGGGTTCAAAAAACTCTACTTCCTTCTCTATTAAAAAACCAGCAGCAGAAGGTAGGAAATGAGAAACACCCTCAGTGGAAGCATGTGCTCTGTGAGCTGTTCCGAATGCATCGTTTATATATACATCTCCATTAGCAGATAGTTTTTTGGCAAAATCTGAATCATTTGCAGTTTCTTCATTATGAAACCTAAGGTTTTCCAAAAGGAGTATTTCGCCCGATTTAAGTGCCTCTATCTGAGATAAAACATCTTTTCCTATACAGTCACTTGCCATATTAACTTTTTTATTAAGGAGTTCTGAAAGGCGTTCTTTAACATGGGAAAGAGAATATTCCTCTTTTACTTTACCCTTTGGTCTGCCAAGATGGCTCATCACAACAAGTGACGTGCCATCCTGATCAAGAATATAATTTAATGTTTTTAACGCTGCTTTTATACGTGTATCATCTGTAATCACACCATTTTTTAATGGTACATTAAAGTCCACACGGACAAGACATCTTTTACCTTTAAGATCAAGATCTCTAACAGTTTTAATTTTCATATATAATTTATCCTATTTCGCAATCTTTACAGCTAAGTCTACTACTCTATTTGAATAACCCCATTCGTTATCGTACCATGACAGTACTTTAAAGAACCCTTTTCCAATTTTCATTGTAGATAATGAATCAAAAATTGAGGAATGTGGATTCTGAACAATATCAATAGATACTATTGGGTCTTCTGTGTATTCCAAATATCCTTTCATTGGACCTTCTGCAGCAGCTTTAACAGCAGCATTTAATTCTTCAACACTTGGATCTTTTTCGAGTCTTACAGTAAGATCTACTAAAGAACCAGTTGGAGTAGGTACTCTGAGTGCCATTCCATTAAGTTTGCCATTAAGCTCAGGAATAACAAGGCCAACTGCAGCAGCAGCACCTGTTGTTGTTGGGATAATCGACATTGCACCAGCTCTTGCTCTTCGAAGGTCACTGTGAGGTGAATCATGAAGACTCTGATCACTTGTGTAAGCATGTACAGTAGTCATAAGCCCTTCTACAACACCAAAGTTATCCTGAAGTACTTTTGCTATAGGTCCTAAACAGTTTGTAGTACATGATGCATTTGATACTGCAACATCACTATCTTTATAGGCATCATCATTTACACCAAGTACTATAGTTCTATCCACTTCATCTTTTGCAGGAACTGTAAGAATAACTTTTTTTGCACCAGCTACAATATGGTCCTTATAACCACCCTTAGGACCGGAAGCAGTTCGGAAAATACCTGTAGACTCTACAGCAACATCAACTCCAAGTTCCTTCCATGGAAGATCTTTTGGATTTCTTTCTGCAAAAACTTTAATTTCCTTACCATCAACTACAATTGAATTTTCTTTTACATCCACAGAGTATTTAAGAACTCCATAATTTGAATCATATTTTAATAGATGAGCAAGAGTTTTAGGGTCTGTAATATCATTTATTGCTACTATTTCCACACCTTCTCTATCAAAAGCTACCTTGAATACACTTCTACCAATTCTACCAAATCCATTAATTGCTATTTTCATTTTATCCTCCATGTCCTAATTAAACATTTAACTGTAATATATGCTGAAGTATAGCTGAATGTCAACAAATCGGGAGGCTTTTGCGATGTCTATACTATCGGCATGTTTTTGGCTTTTTGCGCCAGATATACTGCTTTGTGTTAGAGAAGAAGTACTTTTTAAGTAGAAAATGTGATACAGCTCAAAAAGCTCATCAGGGTATGCTGATTATTGATTTATATAAATCAATAAATAAGTTTTTATTTGTCTGGATTTCATCGTTTTCAGAAAAATCCATTGAATCTGTCTTTTTAATAAGAGAATCACCAGGGTTTATGAGATCAAAGAAATTATACTTATTTAAAATACCCTCAGATAGAAGATCATCTGTTTTAGTAATTTCAACTTCTCCAAGAAGTATAGATGGATCAAATTCAAGTCCAATACTATCTTTTTTTAATCTTAGGTCTTCAGTACGAATTATATAAAATATATCACCAATATTTGTTCCCTGAATATTCCCAATATTTACAAGAATTTTATTAAACTTTCTATCAATAATATCACTGATCACAGGAAGACCTTCACTAATCATTAATGACAGTTTGTTTAAAGAAAGAACAATTTTTTGATTCCCTGTTCTAAACAGCGGGAATATCTTCAAAAGGGAACCAGTTCCTGAATGATAAAATTTTGCTTCCACAGAAAAAGATCTGTCTGTATCAATAAAATCAAAGAGTATAAAATAATCACTGTCAGATTTTCTTGCAATCTTATAAGCAGTGCTGAAATCAACAGGAATATCATTAAAGTTGGCATCAATATTTTCAAATCCATGTAAGGAATGAACTAAATAATATCCTAAATAAGCTCCCTCATTCAACTTATTATTTGGGATGCTGGACAGATTGAGAAAAACTTCAATATTAAACCTCGGAGATTTCATTAAAAACTGATCGATAGACCATTTATAGGATACCGTATCAGAAATTATGCTTTTATATATTTCAATTTCATCTGTCATTTCTATATCTTCTGGTTTTTCAGTAGATATTGTTTCGAGTATTGATAAATATTTACTTAGGAAACCGTTTGTTTTCATTACATTTGCATAAAGTCTCTGCCCCTCTTTAGAATGTGGAGCCAGAAGCAAACCTCTACGAAACTCATTTCTTGCCTGATTTGCAAAGTTTCTGGTAAT
>DAOWEB010000082.1 GCA_030638735.1 Spirochaetaceae bacterium | reverse complement strand
TTTAACGATGCTTTGAATTATTACGTACAGGCATTTAATCTTTCTAAAAAAACGAATATTGAATCTTTAAATAATCTGGGTATAACTCAAAAGGCTCTCGGGAATTTGGAGGATGCAAAGCTTTCATTTATGCAGGCTGTTGAAATTGATGAAATGTACTATAAGGCCCATTATAATCTTGGTTTATTATATTTGGATGAAGAAGAATATCAAAATGCAGAAAAAGCATTTAATCTGGTGCTCAGTTTAAAACCGGATCACCCCGAAGCCTGGCATAACCTCGCCTTTGTCTTTAGTCAAAAAGGTATGTACAGGGCCTCTATTGATGCATATGAGGAAACTTTACGTATAGAACCTTCAAACATTAAAGCCAGACTGAATTTAGCCGTACAATATCGAAAACTGGATGAAATGGATATGGCTCTTGAGCAGTATCAACTTGTTCTTTCCATCAATCCTTCATATTCAAGTGCCTGGTATAATCAGGCTCTTCTTTTTAAGGCAATTGGTAAATATGCAGAAGCGGAAAGATCTTATAATAAAGCTATTGAACTAAATCCGGAAGAAGTAAAATACTGGTTAAATCTATCTACACTTCTAAGTAGTTTAGGTAGAATAAGTGATTCAATTCAGGTTTTAAAGGATGGAATTGATGCTCATTCAAATTCAGATCTTTTAAGGTATAATCTTGCCCTGCAGTATAAAAAAACAGATAGTCCAGGGAATGCAAAGATTGAGTTGGAAAAAGCCGTTTCTTTAAATCCGGGGAATGTGAAGGCCTGGCTTGTTCTTGGTGATATTGAATCAGATAACAAAAATCACGGAACTGCTGCAGAATATTATCTAACTGCAGTAAACCTGGAACCTGAAGATGCTTATTCCAAATACCAGCTTGGAAAGGAATTATATAAATTAAATAAATATGAAGATGCTCTGGTTCAGTTTAATGATTCTGTTAAAATTATTACGAATAATGCCTGGATTTGGTATAATCTTGGTAAAACACAGCAGAAATTAGATTTGATGGTTGAATCGGAAACATCTTTTAGAGAGACCCTTGCAATTGATCCCAATATGGCTCGATATGTAAAAAATCAATTTGCCAGGGAGGAAGATACCATTGAAATTTTGACAGATATGCTTAGTACCAATGGTAATAATATTGAATTGCGAATTCAACTTGCAGAGCTTCTGGCCCGTAATGGAAACTATGAAAAATCTTTGGATGAATATAACAATGCTCTGGAAATAGAGCGGGATAATGATATTATTTTGCTGTCTATGGGAAATACTGCTTATACTGCTGACGATTTGTTTACAGCTGAGAAAGCATTTAAACAGCTGGTACTTATTACTCCCAGGGAGGGAGAACATCTGTTTATTTATGGAAAACTTCTTTATGAACTTGAGAAAACTGAACTGGCTTTTAATTATCTCTCCCTGGCTGTAAATTTCCATGAGTCACCTCTTGAAGTTCTTCGATTTTATGGGAGTGTCCTTTATGACGAGAAGAATTATGATAAATCAGCAGAAATATTTATTCGTGCAGTTGATTTAGATCCTTCTGATGGTAAGACCATTATAGATTTGGGAAAATCATACTATAAAATGAAAAAATATAGAGAATCACTCAGATATTTTACTAATTCTACAGAACTTCTTCCTGAATATGAGTGGTCTTATATATGGGAAGCCAGGGCAATGGCAAAACTTGGATTGTATGATAATGCAGTCAGAAGCTATAATAAGGCGGTTTTTATAAAGCCTGAATTTATACAGTCATATATTGGTTTAGGAGATCTTGAAGTTTCCAGAAACAGGAACCAGGAAGCAGCAGTCTATTATAGAAGAGCTCTGAAGATAGATACTGATCATGCCTCAACCAGAAGAAAGCTTGATAAAATTAATAGTTAACTGTCATCCTCCGGATACCACAGTTTACTTTTATGTTTAAACGCTCGCCTGCCTGCTAATTTCAAAAAGAATGCTCCCGAAAACAATATGTACACAATATTAATTAGTACTGCAATCCAGAACCATTTATAGTCTCCAGTCCTAAATGTGCGCAGAGGCAGGTTCATTGTTAAAATATACGGAATAGCAAAAACAAATGTCAGTCCCGAAGCATATGTATAATCAGTAGCTACAGGTGTTTCAAAGTCAGGGTCTACTACTCTAAGAAGGGCAAGACCAGTGGAAAGAGTCCCTGTGGATACTCCAAATATTAGAAGTGTTCGGAGGAATCTGTGGTCTCTGAATATCCTTGATGAAAACCATATTGTTGAGAAGGCTACAAAGACTGCACCAATAATGGCAATTGTAAATATAGGGATCCAGTATTGTGAAACCATAACCAGAGAAATTGCAGCTATTGCACTGGTTACCATAAGGTCGACTGAAAAACCTGTTATTCTATTAAGTGTCAGGTTATCAATTATGTGTTGAGTATTTGTTTTTGATAGTATTTGCTTTATTAAAAGACCCATAAGAGCTGCAAAAATAAAACTCAATCCCCAGAATGTTGCAGCCAGCTGTTCACCTGTGGGACCTATAAAGGAAAGCAGGTATTCCAGTCCTGTTAGGAAAAGGAATGCCAGGAAATATCCAAACAAAACCATTCCCATGTTCAGTGTCAGTGTATCAATCGCTTCTGTCTCTGTAGTCTGATAGGAACCTACCTTTAGTTTTGAACCTTTTGGATGAATACCAGGTCGAATATCTTTATCTAAAAGGAATTCTACCTTTTCCTTTGCTATCCATCCCTTTTTAATTCCATAATTAATTATAAATACACCACCAAAGCTGCAGAGAATAAATCCTATGGCAGCAAAAGTAAGACCAACACTCCCTGCTCCATGAACTCCAAAAGCAGTCCAGCTTTCACCAATTGAAAATGCCTGGCCGGGTCCCTGAGAGAATCCCAGAGGTAGAAGATAACCGAAACTGTGGTAAAGGTCGGGCATGATGGTCTGAATAAAAAAGAAAGTTAGTAATAGTCCTGTAAGACCCTGAATTCCGAATTGGAAGAGTATGGACAGAGTTGTTCCAAAGATTCTCCCTTTTGCAACATCTTTTTTTGGAGGAGCCTTGAGTGCAAGTGCTACAAATGAAATACTTAATAAATGGTATGCCATCTCTCCAAGATTAACAGAAGTCAGACCTATTACGGGAAAAACAAAGTTATAGAGGGGAAGTAGAATAAATCCAGCAAGTAATGGATTTGGAATAAGGTACTTTTGAAAGAATCTTATTTTTGTTCGAATCCAGGTTGCAAGAATCAGACTGGCAGAAATAATTCCAAGATTAATAAACATTGTCCATTGTACAGTCATTGGATACCCCTTTCACTATATCTAAAATCTGCTATAATTAATACAGTGAATTACCATATTTTTCAACTGTAAAATTGAGCAGGAGTTTTTATGCCTACAAAAAGTAATAAAATCACAATAAATCATTTATTTTATTATATATTAAAGCCTTTATTGAGGATTTGGTTACAAAAAAAGTTTAATCTTGAAGCTAATATTCCGGATGAAGTGAAAAATTTAAAGCCGCCATTTTTGATTCTACCCAATCATCAGGGATTTTGGGATCCCTTTATGGCTGGAATATATTTAAAACAGCAAATTTTTTATATTGCCTCTGATGCAATATTCAGATCACCCTTTTTTGGATTCCTGATGAATCTTCTTGGAGTCATTCCCAAAACTAAAGCTCAATCGGATTTTGATGCTCTAAAAAATATATTTATGGTAAAAGAGAGGGGAGATGTTATAGGTATCTTTCCTGAAGGGAGGAGGACCTGGGATGGAGCAACACTTCCCCTTGTTTATTCTACTTCAAAACTAATCCGGATGCTTAAGGTTCCTGTTGTGGTAGTTGTCTTCAAAGGTGGTTTTTTTAGCCAGCCCAGATGGGGTTTTCATATTCAGAAGGGTAAAGTCATTATGGATTACAAGATTCTTTTTAGGAATGATGAAGTAAAATCAATGAAAGTTGATTCTATTCACAGGAAGCTTGCAGAAGCACTCTCCTTTAATGAATTTGAGTATCAGAATAAGGTTTCAATAGAGTATAAACGAAGAAAGCCTGCAGAATTCCTAGAGCAGGTTCTGTATACCTGCCC
>DAOWEB010000314.1 GCA_030638735.1 Spirochaetaceae bacterium | reverse complement strand
CATTAGGAAAGAACTCTCAAGAGAAGAATTTGATTCCGGGGTAGTCCCATGGTCAATGCTTTTAGATGTATGAAAGATACTGATACGACAACTGTTCAAACTCCGGTGAAAGCAAAATTATAGAGAATAAATCCCAATGAGTTTAAAGATAAAGAGGAAAGAAAATCTTTCTTTTAATCATGTTTAAAAACAGGAATTGATCTAATTAAAATAAATGCAAGTGAAGAAAATTCCTGCAACAATAGCAAGGATTTCAGTTTCTAATCAAGATCCATGAGAGCTAAATAAATATGGAATGTTCAATCAAGGAATTTTTGAAAAAGCAAAATAATAATAATTGATGGTCCATAAAATTTATGCTAATATGCAAGTAAATTTGGTTGATATTTTAACATGTTCTATCTGGAGTAATAAATGCGAAGACTCATCTTTATATTCCTTTTGATTTTACTACTTGTCGTTTCTGTTTTTTCACAAGGTAAACCAAGAACAGCAGTTATCCCTTTTAATGCAATTGGTGTTGCAGAAATCGAATCTCTTACTGCTTCTAATTTATTTGAAACAGCTCTGGTCCAGACAGATTCCTTTTTAATAATCGAACAAACACAGATTGCAGAGATTCTGGAGGCACAGTCCTTTACACTTAGTGGTTGTACAGACGAATCCTGTGCTGTTGAAATAGGAAAGCTTCTTTCTGCAGAACAGATTGTGCTTGGTTCTTTTTCAAAAGTTGGAAGTGGATATATAATCAATGCAAAAATAATTGATGTTACTCTAGGCAGAAATATTAGAGCGGACAAGGTTAGTTTTTCCTCTATGGATGAATTATCTGAATCTGTGGATTTATTAGCGTACAAGCTGGTGGGACTGACCTTTAAGCAGGGGGGAGAGGATATTATTTCTACTGTTTTTGGTGAGCTATTTGTTTCTACCGATCCATCTGGAGCAGATATTTTTATTAATGGTGTTAAAAAAGGGCAAAGTCCTGATGTTATTTCAAAGATACCGATGGGGAATGTTCTTATTGTGGTTCGACAAGGAAATCTCTATGGTTCTGCAGAAGTGAAGATTGAAACAGATATGCAGGAGATTACTATAGCTCTTCGAAAAGTTCTAGGGAATCTTTTTATCCGCTCAAGCCAGCAGGATGTGTATGTCTGGTTGGATGGACAAAGGCTTGGCCCCTTGGATAATGGCCTTTTTAAGGATCTTCCAGTTGGTCTGCATAAATTGGAACTTAAGGGTAATGGTCAATATTGGGTCGAAGAAATAGAGTTGATAGAAGGTGGAACAACTAAAATAGAAGGCTATCCCCGGGCAGTAGGAAGGTTTGATTATAAGTTTCCAGTAGGTTCTTCTGCACAAATTAAAGGACGAAACGATTTTTCGACTAGTGTAAGTAGTATCGGAATTATTAGAAATATGGCAGCCGGGGCTTATACTGTTACCATTACAGGAAGTAACTATATAATTTATGAAGATAGTATTACCATCAAGCAGGGTGCGACACTATCGTATACTCCAAAACTTGAATATACTGAGGAATATGAAAAGCTTCTCTTTACTAAACAATTAAGCGAACTGGAAGAGAGATATGAAATGATTTCTTTTTCAGATATATCTAGCTTTATAACACAGGTAGATGGTATTTTTGAAGAGATACAAGCAAGCAGTTATTCTTTTCCATCCCTTGAAACAGAAACCAAAGAGTTATTTTTTAAAACCGGGAAAAAACAGGAAGAGTTTAGCAGGTTAGCTAGAATAAAAAAACTAACAGGGGATCTGGAAATACTGAATCTGACTTACGAAAAAGAAAAAGCAATGACATCAAAAAGAGATCTCTTAAAATATGTTTTCGGTAGTCTTTCAATCATTTCTTTGGGAACATCCGGTATCTCCTGGTATCTTGGGAACGAAGCCTACACAAATTACTCTAATGCAAGTACCACAACCTTAACTATCGAATACAGAGATCAATCTCAGATGTATGATATAGTAAAACTCTCTGCTGGAAGTGTGGGAATTGGGTTTACAGTACTATCGTTAATTAATTGGTCAAAAGAGGACGAATTACCAGAATTAAGGCAAAAGATAGCTGCTATCTCTACACAAATCGCAAATCTGGAGATGAAATAATGAAAGTGGTAAAATATTTTTTTGTAGTCATGTTATTTTCAATATTGATCTCTTGCCCTAATTATAATAGTTCTTTGGATCCTGAAGCAGAGGATTACCAAGGATGGCCGCTTTTAGGAGAAGGGGAAGAAGAAGTACTATGGACTCTATCTGGAATAAGTCCTGAGAATAGTGATGTGATATATGACTTTACTCCTCTACTTGATTGGCCGGATATGATTAATGCTGACCGATATGAAATTCAGTGGGCGTTTTCTACATCAGATCTTCCTTCATCGACTATTTATTATGTAATGGATTCAGAATATCAGATATTAACAGAGTTGTCCTGGAGAAATGAAATTTTTTGGCGTATTAAAATAATAAACATTACAGGTGAAACTAGCGGCTGGAGTGTTAATTTTAGCTTCAAAGAAAGAGAACCAGTAATTGGAGACATTTACGGAGGTGGAATTGTTTTCTACTTAGATGGTTTTGGTACCGGATTAATAGCTTCAGAAAGCGATCAGAGTGCAGGTGTCGATTGGTCTAATGGAAGCTATACTACTACAGGAGCAACTGCAACTGGAATTGGATCAGGCAGTATTAATACTTCAACAATTGTATTAAATCAAGGAGATGGAATTTATGCCGCAAAACTATGTTATGACCTTGTATTGAATGGCTATACCGATTGGTTTCTACCTTCAGTAGATGAACTTTGGCAGATGAAGGAACAAAGATATATTATTGGAGGCTTTGTTAATAGCTTTGATGGTAACTATTGGAGTTCCTCGGAAAGAGATTCTACCGGAGCAAGTTACTATAAGTTTGTCGACTTTGGGTATCAGTATTTCGACACTAAGACTAACAATTACCGAGTGCGTGCTATTCGAGCTTTTTATTATTAAGTGTAACGATAACAGTGAGTAATAATCTGTTGTCAGAAATCAATTTACTGTAGTACTGATATCTGAGTTCTTTGAGCTAGTGGATCAAAATTATAGGAGGAATGAAAGAAAGATTTAACACATATAAGCCCCTCCCTTGTCAATGACAAAGTGGTATCCGGCCCCGAAAAATCGTTTCCAAAAGCGAGAATAAATGGAACCGGAATTATTACGTCACCCAATTCGAAATTCAAAGCAGCATACAGAAAAAGATCTGTATCAAACACATATAGACGGTCAACTTAAATAAAGAAGCCGTAGAATCGATTCGGTACCTGACAGCTGCCTGATTCAAAAAAGAAGGTCCATATAATGT
>DAOWEB010000091.1 GCA_030638735.1 Spirochaetaceae bacterium | reverse complement strand
TTATTAATTATCTTATTTATTATTTTCGGCTTTTCTGCCTGTACAAAGTCCAAAGAAAATACAGAAAATTTATCTGATCCATACTCTGTAGCTGTTTTTGTTCCAGGAGTAATTGCGGGAAGCCCTACCTATGAAATGATGGCAAAGGGGGCACAAAGAGCTGTCACCGAAACAGGTAATGGGTCAATAAAGATTATTGAAGGTGGATTTAATCAGGGAGAGTGGCTGGAAAAGATTACAATACTGGCCTCTTCCAACGAGTACAATCTGATTGTTTCAACCAATCCGGCTATGCCGGCAATTTGCAATGAAGTATCAAAACTGTTTCCAAATCAAAAATTTTTCCTTCTTGATGGATTTCTTGAAGGCAATAAAAACATCTACACATTCAGGTATAATCAAATAGAACAGAGTTTTCTCAGTGGTTACTTTGCAGGGCTGGTTACTTCCAGCAAAATGGAAGGAGCAAACAGTGATCTTAAAATCGGTCTGATTGCCGGACAGGAGTATCCGGATATGGTTCAGGCTATTTTACCTGGATTTAAAGCAGGTGCAGAAAATGTGAACACAAAAATAGATGTGGACTTCAGAGTAGTAGGAAACTGGTATGATGCAGAAAAAGCAAGATCACTTAGTGTAAGTATGTTTAACTCCGGTGTAGATATTATTCTGACTATTGCCGGAGGAGCAAATCAGGGTGTAATTACAGCAGCAGGAGATATGGGTAAGTATGTTCTAATGTATGATGTAAGCTCTTATGATGATGCCCCGGGAATAATTATTGGATCAACAGAAATTAAGCAGGAGAGGGCTGCATATGAAAAAATAAAACTTGCGATTAACGGAGAACTGGACTTTGGGTCTGCTGAAATTGCTACTGTTAAAGAGGGTTGGATAAGTTTTGATAATAAACATCCTTTATATCTTGAAAATATCCCCCCTGAAATAAATAACAGGATGGAAGATATGATTAAGAAGCTTGCTTCCGGAGATACTTCTCTTAAAATGCCTGTTTATTAGGACTCGAAATAATGAGTCAGATACTGTTGGAAATGCAAAATATAACAAAAATATTTAGAGAAAACAGTGTAAAAGCTGTAGATTCAGCAGATTTAACAGTATTTTTAAGCGAAATACACTCTATTGTAGGTGAAAATGGAGCGGGGAAATCTACTCTAATGCGTATTCTCTCCGGTGAGTTAATTCCTGATTATGGTGATATTCTATTTGATAACCAAAATATTGATTTTCAGACAGTTCATGATGCCTTGAAAAAAGGAATTGGAATGCTCCACCAAAACCTTCAATTAATTCCCGAACTCACAGTTTTGGAGAATATTATCCTGGGAACAGAACCTTCTTTACTAACAGGAACCTTAAATATAAAGGAAGCTAATAATAAAATAGAAAATCTTTGCTCTGAATTTGATTTATTTGTAAACACAAATGAAATTGTTAAAAATCTGACAGCGGATGAGAAACAGAAAACAGCTCTATTATCTATACTATATCATGATATTAAATTATTGATACTGGACGAACCAACAACGTTTTTTAGTGAAATAAAAACAGATACTGTTCACAAACTAATAAGAAAATTAAAGAGATTGGGTAAATCTATAATAATTATTACCCATAAATTAAAAGAAGCTATTGAACTCTCAGATACTATAACAGTTATGAAAGCAGGAAAAATTATTACCAGTGTTACCGGATCTAAAACAGATATAAAGCAACTTTCCAGCTTAATGTTAGGAAAAGAACCTTTGCCTGGAGCTAAATATGAAAGTATAGAACCAGGTTCTATACTCCTGGAAGCAAAAAATCTTACATTTACAAAAGATAATTCAGAATATCTTAATATAAATTTCAAAGTAAGAAAAAATGAAATTTTAGTAGTTACAGGAATTAAGGAAAACGGACTTGAAACTCTTGAACAAATTCTTTCAGGCAGTGTAAACCGAACTAAAGGAGAAATTTTATATAAAAATAGAGTTTTGGAATCTAATAAGTATAATTTAAGAAGTATTGGAGCAGGATACATACCCTCAAACAGAATAAAAAAAGGAACAAGTATTAGATCTTCCATTTCAGATAATATAATTCTGCTCAAGTACAAATATCTCTCTAAATGGGGGATTCTTAAATCAAAAAAAATCAAGGCACTTTCGGATAAACTTATAGATGAATATAGTATAAAGGGTTCCGCTAATCATTTAATGGAAACTCTTTCCGGAGGAAATATTCAAAGAGTAATGATTGCAAGAGAACTGGAAGCTGAACCGGAACTTTTTATCATTGCAGAACCCTCCAGAGGATTGGATATAGAGTCAAAAAGATTTATTTATAAAAGAATAAATAATCTTAAAAAAAATGGCTCTGGAATCCTCGTAATAAGTTCTGATATAGAAGAAGCAATTCAAATTGCAGACAGATTATTAATACTGCATAATGGAAAAGAAGCAGCTACATTGAAAAATCAAAATATAGATAAAACATATCTAGGCAAACTAATGCTTGGGTTGGAAAATTAAATGGAGTATAAATCAGGAAGCAGCTCCATTAAAGCAACTATACTTGCACTCAGCTCAGCTATAATATTAACTATAATACTACTGTCTATTTCCAGTGAAAATCCATTACACTCTATTTCATTCTTTTTTACAGGTCCATTTAGCAATTTGTACAATTTTGGGAATATGCTGGATAAAGCTGGTCTTCTAATTTTTGCCGGTCTTGGAATGAGTATAGCATTCAGAGCAGGAGTATTTAACCTTGGTGGAGAAGGACAGGTTTATGCAGGAGCAACTGCAGCTGTAATTGTTTCTATTAGTATTAATTTCTCATGGAAATATACAGGAATAATTTTTGCTTTAAGTATTGGAATCTTAAGTGGTGCTATACTTGCAGGTATTTCCGGATTCCTAAAAAAACAGTGGAATACAGATGAGCTCATATCATCCTTCCTTCTTTCCGGCGTAATTATACATATTTCTGATTATTTAATTTCAACTCCCTTTAAAGACAGCAGCAGCTTTTTAAACTCCACAGTTAAAATCCCTGAAAATTTATTTCTCAAACAACTTTTAGGATCTTCTCATTTTAACATTAGTTTTATTATTGCTGTTATTATCTCTTTTGCTTCATTTATTTTTCTTTTCAAATCCACTATTGGATATGAACTAAGGCTTTCAGGACTAAACAGGAAGTTTGCAGACTATGGCGGAATACCGGTTAAACGCAATTATATTATTCCAATGCTTATAAGCGGAGGGCTGTATGGAGCAGCCGGTAGTTTTGCGGTTTTGGGGAATTTCCATATGGGAATTAAAGGTTTTACAAGTGGCCTTGGATGGAATGGAATAGCAGTGGCTCTAATAGCTGGTAATAATCCAGCCTTTATAATTCCAGGAGCACTTATTTTTGCATATCTTGATGCAGGAACTCAGATAGCAATGATCCACTCAGATCTATCATTCGAGTTAGGTAATCTGATTAAGGCTGTTATATTCTTTCTTATAACCGCAAAAAGATTTAGTGTAAAAAAGGGGGGACTTATTGATTAGTTCAATACTGGTAATGAGCACCCCAATACTCCTTGCAGCACTGGGAGGGCTACTTACAGAACTGGCGGGAGTACTTAATATTGCACTTGAAGGCCTTATGCTGATTGGAGCATTTTCAGCAATTCTAATAACGGAAATAACCGGCAGTACTTTTATAGGAAGTATTGGTGCTGCTTTATCAGGAGCAGGAGTGGCATATCTGTTTGGATTTATAACACTTAAATTCAAAGCAAATATCTTTATTACCGGCCTGGCTACAAACCTGTTCGCTATAGGTATTACTAACTACCTAAGCTCTGTTATTTTTGGTACTAAGGGTGTTATTAGATTTTTCAATTTCCCGCAACTTATAAATATCGCAGAAAATAATATATTTGTTTATTTAGGAATATCCTTAACAGGGTTATTGACCTGGGTAATCTATAAAACAGTATTTGGTCTCAGACTGAGGGCAACAGGGTTTAATACATCAGTGGTACAAATAAAGGGGATTAATTCATACAATATTCAAATGAAAAGTATTTTAATTTCCGGAGCTCTCAGCGGATTAGGAGGTGCTGCACTCTCACTAAATCTTGGAGCTTATGTACCTAATATGACTGCAGGCAGGGGATGGATAGCTCTGGTTGCTATATATTTAGGAAGAAAGCATCCTGTTGGAATTTTCATAACATCCATATTTTTCGCAGGAGCAGTATACTTTTCAAATGCAGCCCAGGGAATATTTCAAATTCCAGCTGATCTGCTGCTGGGTTTTCCATATTTAATAACATTTATTGCAATGATAATTTTTTCTGTTTTAAAAAGAGAGGCTGGTCGGAAGCAAGCTTCCTGCTCGCCTATGCCACCAAAGGAGAAGTAAAATGCATCAGATTCTTTCAATTGCAGGTAGTCTTGGATTATTTTTATTCGGTATGAAGATAATGAGTGATGGTATTCAAAAAACAGCCGGAGATAAGCTGAAAGCTATTCTTAACATGATGACAAAAAACAGAATTGCAGCAGTATTTACAGGATTTTTTATAACAGCACTTATACAATCATCTTCTGCTACTACAGTTATGATAGTAAGCTTTGTTAATGCAGGTCTGTTAAATCTGAGCCAGGCTATTGGTGTTATTATGGGAGCCAATATAGGTACTACAGTAACAGGCTGGATAGTTGCTTTACTTGGATTTAAATTCAAAGTTACCGCAATGGCCTTACCTGCAATAGGAATAGGATTACCTTTCTTTTTTTCAAAAAATCTGAACAGAAAAGAAATTGGGGAAATTCTAATAGGATTCGGCTTACTATTCCTTGGTTTAGGCTTTCTAAAGGATTCTGTTCCTGATATTAAAAGCCACCCGGAAATTTTAGAATTTATACAAAACCTCACGGGTTATGGTATTGGATCTATGATGCTCTTTGTTATTATTGGCGGCCTGATTACAGTTATTGTTCAAAGTTCATCTGCTGCAATGGCAATAACTCTGACAATGGCCTATTCGGGATGGATAGATTTTCCTACAGCCGCGGCTATTGTCCTGGGAGAAAATATTGGAACTACTGTTACAGCCTACCTGGCATCATTTGGTACAAGCATTAATGCAAAGAGAGCATCCAGAGCGCATACACTTTTTAATATATTTGGTGTTATCTGGATGCTTATACTTTTCAAACCCTTCCTTTTGTTTGTTGATTTTATTGTACCTGGAGATATCTTTTCAGGGAATGATCAATCAATTATTCCAGCCCACCTTGCTATGTTTCATACTTTATTTAATTTGACCAATACTTTTATCGGTATATTTTTAATTCCACAAATTGCTTTTATTGTTCGAAAGCTTGTTCCGGACAAAGGCATTGAAGGTAAAGAAGAATATACATTTAAATATATTTCTACTCCAATTCAGGATACACCTGAATTATATATTATTCCAGTTAAAGCTGAGCTATATAAATTAACAGAGATTGTTGAAAAAATGTTTATCCGTTTCTGGCTTGTATTTAATAATTCCGATAAAAAATTAGGTTCCGAAGTAAAAGATCTTAAAACCATGGAAGATTACACTGATAAGATGCAGGAAGAGATAACCAGATACATTATTGATGCAGCAAATGACAGCCCTCAAAGCGGTAATGCAGAAAGAATTACCGCTCTTATAAGAATTGTCAATGAACTGGAAAGTATAGGAGACTCATGCTACAACCTGATCTTACTTACAGAAAGAAGGTATCAAAAGAAAATTCCTATAAATAAATCAGGATTTGATGATCTGAAACCTTATTATGAAGTTGTTCAAAAATTTATAGGGTTCATTAAACTGCACCTGAATAGATATTTAAGCGATAAAGAATTGATGTCCGCCATGGAACTGGAAACAGAAATTGATAATCAACGACTAATATTAAGAAAAAAAGCACAGCATCGCCTTCAGGAAGGAGAGAATGTAAAAGGGGAATTACTGTATATCGATATAGTCAGACACATGGAGCATATAGGGGATTATTCTATGAATATTGCAGAAGCGCTAAGACACCTCCGGTAGGGAGCCCCTTCGATACTATTGCTATCTATTCTTGTATAAGGAAAAATATCACTAAATTCGCAATCACTCAGGGAGCGGTGTTACCGTTCACTGAGTGCTTACTGGATAAACTTCGGTCATTGAGTGTTTTGCGTCCATACCGATAGACCCAATATTAAGAGCAAAATGTATCGAAATGATCGAAGTGAACTATTCCCTAAAGGGTTTCACATCCATACCCAGAAGTTCTTTAAGTGATTTTTGAACATTTTCCTCCTGACTCGAAATATCCTCTTTTAATTCTGTCAGAATCTTTTCCAGTTTATCCAGCCTCAGGTTTCCTGCTGTTCCTGTGCTGGTACGGCTTTTTATACCATCCAATGGACTCATTACTTCCACTTTATCCAGGTTTGTCCCAACATCCCTGTAAGCATCACGAAAACTTTTACCGGAAAGAACCATTTTTATTGCTTCATCGGTTGCAAATATTTCAGGAGTAAAGGCTTTTTCTAATTTCTCTGTATTTACAACTAATTCTGATATAGTCAGATGCATAATTCTCACACATTGAAGTGCAAGTTTAATACCTCTGATAAAAGGTTCCTTTACTTCCTGAAAATCTCTATTATATCCTGTAGGGAGTGATCGTATTATATTCTTTATTTGTATACCATAGGCGGAAACAGAGGCAGATTTTGCCCGTAACAGTTCCAAACCATCAGGATTTTTTTTCTGGGGCATTATACTGGAACCTGAACATAGTTCAATCGGCAAACTGAAATATCCAAACTCAGGAAGAGAAAAAAGAATCAAATCCTGAGCCATTTTACTTAATGTAAGAACTATCTGATCCAGGGAATCTATAATAAGAGATTCAAACTTGCCCCTGGAGTTGTTGACATAAAGAACATTATTCTGAACCCTGGGGAAGCCCATTAAAGATGCAGTCATTTCTCTATCCAGAGATATGGGAACACCGTAACTGGCAGCAGATCCAAGAGGGCTTTGATCAATAACATCAAGTACTGACTTAGTCATACTCAGAGAATCTGCAATCTCCTCTGCAAAAGATCCTGCCCACAGGCCAACAGAAGAAGGCATTGCAATCTGCATATGGGTTCTTCCAGGCATAGCTGTCATTTTATGTTTATTTGCAAAATCCATTAAAGTGCCGGAAAGCGAAACTGCTTCTTTAATAAACGTATAAAGAAAATCTCTTGAATACACCCTTAAACAGGTAAGAACCTGGTCATTACGGCTCCTCCCGGTATGTATCTTCTTTCCCGCATCGCCAATATGGGTAACAAGGTAATTTTCTATAGCTGTATGACAGTCTTCATCTGACATAGAAATAGGAAAACTGTTATTACTGGATAACTTTACAATCTCTTTAAGTCCGCTTTGTATAGATTCAAACTCATTGTTGGATAATATTCCTATTGAATTGAGCATTCTCCCATGGGCACTGCTTGCCAGACAGTCAGAAATAACCAGATTCTGATCAAGTTCAAAATCTCTTCCAACTGTAAATTCCTCCATTAACTTATTTAATGAATAACCTTTCTGCCACAGTTTTCCCATACTTTGCTCCTTAGGTTGCATAGCCGAGCAGCCAACTTGTTGGCGACCAGGCTTATAAAACCCACAGCCTAACAGGCTATCTACCTAATTTCAAGTATTGCAGGTAAAAGAGGGGGACTATCAGGGGATGAATCCCTAAGAAAATATTTTAATCTTAGAATAAATATATTTATAAAATCACAATCCAGAGGAACACCTTCAGAGAATTTAAAAAGAACAGACCACTTAGTATCTTTATAGAAAAAGGATTCATGGTCAGGAGAGAATCCTTTTATTTTATTACAGGTAAAACTTTCCCATTCCTCAGGAAGCATGATATCTTTTCTGGTAAAAGAAACAACTACCTCAGATTCCAAATATCTATAATACCCCAACCATAATTCTAAAGCATTTGGATATATAAGAGGGAACCCCATGGACTCCACAGGCCCCCTGACAAGAACAGCTATTTCAATTTCATTATTTTCGGCTGCAACAGATTGCGCAGATATATAAGAAATCGAGACAATAAGGAAAAAAAATAAAACTACTCTTATTATTATTCTATTCACTTTTCCTATACCTCTTATTCTACAGTAACACTCTTAGCTAAATTCCGGGGTTGATCTACATCACGGTCAAGCTCTAAAGCTGTATAAAATGCAAACAACTGCAGTGGAATTACCATTAAGTATGGGTACATTAACGAATGTGCCTTTGGAATCCATATTACATCATCCACTATATCTTTAATTTCATCATCACCCTTAACAGCAATAGCAATAACCTTACCCTTTCTCGCCTTTACTTCTTTTATATTATTAATAACCTTATCCCGTAGATCATCATCAGGAACAAGAAAAAGACTAGGTGTATTTTCATTTATTAATGCAATAGGCCCATGCTTAATCTCTGCAGAGCTGTAACCCTCTGCATGAATATAGGAAATTTCTTTTAGTTTTAAGGCCCCTTCAAGAGCAACAGAATAATTTAATCCCCGGCCCAGAAAAAGAAAATTTTCATATTTTGAATATTTTTTTGCAATTTTTTCAATATTAACAGTATCAGAAAGGATTTCTTTAATTTTATCCGGAACACTCTCAATACCTGAAACAAGACTTAATCCAGCCTCATAAGACAGATGTCTCATACGGGCAAGTATTAGAGTTAAAATATAGAATACTGTTATTTGAGATGTAAAGGCTTTTGTAGATGCAACTGCTATCTCCGGTCCGGAATGAATATAAACACCACCATCAGATTCTCTTGGAATAGTAGAACCTACAACATTACATATACCTAAAACCTTACCACCCTTTCGTTGGAGCTCCCTCATTGCATACAGCGTATCAGCAGTCTCTCCGGATTGGGAAACTACAAAGTACAGAGTATCCGGCTGAACGACAGGGTTTTTATAGCGTACTTCTGAAGCAAGTTCTGTGGAAGCAGGAATACGGGCAATACTTTCCAGAAGATAAGCTCCTACCATACCTGCATAATAAGAGGTCCCCGCAGCAACAATCTGAATACGTTTAACATTAATAAGCTCAGCAGGAGTCATATTCAACCCACCAAGATGACCAGTGGCACCATCAACATCAATCCTGCCAATTAATGCACGAAGAATGGACTCAGGCTGCTCATTGATCTCTTTTTCCATAAAATACTCATATCCATCTTTCTCTATCTGATCCAGATCCCAACCAATATTTTCAATTTTTTTCTGTAATTCCTTTTCATGAAAATCAAAGGTTTTATAACTATCTGCAGTTATAACAACTATTTCTTTATCTTCCAGATAAATTACCTGTTTGGTATGGGCTAATATTGCTGTAACATCAGAGGCCAGGAACATCTCATTTTCACCTATTCCCAATACCAGTGGAGAGCCATTTCTAACTCCAACAATTTTACCTGGATTATCTTTATGCATTACTGCCAATCCATATGTTCCCTTTAGTAAAAAAACTGTTTCTCTTAAGGCAGCTTCAAGATTACCCTTGTAAAGAGTTGAAACAAGATGGGATATAACTTCAGAATCTGTATCAGATTTAAATGTATGCCCGTCCTCAATAAGTCTTTTTTTAATAACCTGATAATTTTCTATAATTCCATTGTGAACAAGAACAATATCCCCGGTATCATCATAGTGAGGATGTGCATTTTCATCAGTAACTTCTCCATGGGTTGCCCATCTTGTATGACCAATACCAGTATTTCCTTCAAGATTGGAAGGTACAATTTCTCTAAGATCTTTAATTTTCCCTTTACGCTTAACAGTTTTAAAACTACCATTATTGTTTATACAAATACCTGCAGAGTCATATCCTCTGTACTCCAGTCTCTTTAATCCTTCAAGTAAAACATCTGCTGCCTTTTTGGGACCACAATAACCAACAATTCCACACATTCAATATTCCTTTAAATTATAAAAATATGTAGATATATTATACCTTTTTTTATTTTTTTTCAATAAATTGAAAGCAGAATTACAGTTTACCATATACTTATTGGTATGAATGAGAAAATAAAAAAAGAAAATGTAAGTTATTATAAAAACATTGTAGGGATCAGGCCTACGTG
>DAOWEB010000368.1 GCA_030638735.1 Spirochaetaceae bacterium | reverse complement strand
TTAAAGATACTCAAAAAGTTGTTTCTCATATTAAAAATGAATTGGATTCCAATGAAAAGAAAATAAACAATTTTAGTAATGTTGTACGTGAACTGGAACAAACTAAAGATGTCATGAAAGCTGAAGCTGTAGAGTCTATTCAAAAATTTTTGGACGAACAGGTCTACAAGGCGGAACAGTCCGGGGAGCAGCTTACAGCGGAGCTTGTTGATCGCTTTGATGTAATATTTACAAGAAAGTCAGAAGAAACTGAGTCTATTGAAGCAGATATGAAGAAATCATTTGAGAGAAGTTCTGAATATTTTATTTCTGCTATAAATGAAGCAGATGAGAAAGTTTTACAGTTTAAGGATCAGATTAGAGTTGTTGAGACTGTTTATACTAGATCTTTAAAAACAGCTGCAGAAAAAGGAAAAGCTCTTGAAAATGAGGCTTTTGATAGTATTCGACATAAAATATCATCAGATCTTGAAAGTATGAAAGCTGATTATGATCAGAATCTAAGTGGAATTAATAATACTGTAAGTTTAAAGCTGTCTGAATTCGAAACTACTTATTCAGAAATATCTGATAATAATAAAAAAGCACTGGAAAAATTATCCGAAGAACTTACATCTTCTGATAAAACAGTCAGAGATCGTATTTCAGGCGTAGAATCCAGAGTTCATGAATACGAAGATAATATTAACTATAAATTTACAAAACTGGAATCTATAAGCACTGATCTTGATTCTCTCGAAAAAAATCTGAGAATTTCAATAGAACAGACAACAAACAATATTGAAGCTGAATTTCTTGATTATGCGAAACAACAGGATCAAACTCAGCTGGATTACAAGCAAAAATTATCTGATGAGATGAAAGAACTTGATGACGGTTTAAATAGTCTTGAGCTGGAGCTTAATGGTCTGAAAACCAGGGCTTATGAAAATGTTGCTAAAGGACTAAAAGTTTTTGAAGATGATTTCTTTTCTGATTTGAAAAATAGAAATGTTGTGATGGAAGAAAAACTTATTGGGTGGCAGGGGAGTGTTGATAAGAACCTGGAAGATTTGGCCAGGTCAGGTGAAGAGATCAGACAGGAAATTGAAAAAGAGTATAATGAAAAACTAAAAGATAAATTAGAGGATCTTCAGGAAAGAGTTTTTACCAATCAGGTAAAGTTCGAAGGTCAGGTATCAGACTTTCAAGGTAGAATAGAAGATAGAATGAGTCATTCAGATACATCTATGGATTCAATTGAAGAATCTATTAAGAAAAATCTTCTGGAAATTGAGGAGAGAGCCAATATATCATTTTCCAGGGAATTTGTGGAATTTAATACAGGTGTAAGTACCAGGCTAAAAAAATCAGAAAGAGATATTGATGTTAGTTTAAAGAACATTGAGCAGATAGTAGATCAGAAAGGAAAAGAACTAATAGGTGTTACAGAAAATTCACAGTCTGAAGTTACAGTCTGGCAGGCGAAAATACTTCAGGAAATGAAGGAAGCTGAAGAAGAAATGACTTCCGGATACGGAGATTTGAAAAAAAATATTTTTAACAATATATCGCAGATTAAAAGTGATTTTGAGTCTCAAAAAGAGGATCTGATAATTAATACCCAGGAGGAGAGAGCCAGGATTAAGAGCGAGTTAAAGGAAAACGCTGCTGGAATTATTCATCTGGAAGCAGATCTTAGAAGTAAAACTGAAAGTTCTTTAGAAAACTTTAATAGAGAATATGATACTTTTATTCTGGAAATACAGAAGAAAAATAGAGATATGCAAGTTGAGTTTGATAAAAAAGTAAAAGATTTTAGATTAATTTCAGGAGAAACCAGGGAGAAAACAGATCAGCTTCAGAAAAAATTATATGGAAAGATAGAAGAGAATTACAAAATACTTGCAGTAAATCTTCAGGAAATAGACAAACGTCAAAAGGGATTTATCAACCAGACAAAGATATTTGATCGGGCTGATTCTTTAAAGGTTAGTTTACAGGAAGCCATTGAAGATCTTAAATCAGAGCTTGTTAAGGTTGAAGCACAGAGTAATGAAGCCAGGGAAACTGAGCGTAAATTTGGTTCAATTAAGAAACTTGGAGATGAAGTAAATGCCAAACTTAGTCGTTTTCTGGCAGAAAAGAGACGTATAGAAGAGATGGAGGGTGATTTTAAAAAGCTTATAATTATCTCTCAGTCAGTTGATAGTAAATTACAACAGGTAACAAATTCCCATGATGATCTGCAGGCTATTCAGATAAAAATTAGAAACCTTGAAGAACTTGAAAAGGAAATATCTATAAAATTTGAACGATTGGAGAAGAAAGATCAGGTAATTGAAAATACTACAGTAAATGTAGATAAAAATTTCCAGCAGCTGAGTGATCTGGATGATCAGATAAGGACTCTTGGTGACGAGGTAACAAATATTCCTAAGAAGATCCATGATTTAACTTTAAAAATTGAGCTGCTTTCAAGAAATAAGAAAAAAGCGGATGAGACTGCAAAACAGGTTGAAGCCCTGGATGGTCTTCTGAAAGATATTGAAGGGCGAATTGAAAATATGCAGAAGGCCCGGGAATGGCTTGCAAAAACAGAAACCCGTCTGGAAGAGGTCTCTAAACAAGCCCAGGAACAGGTTAAATTACTAGGCTCTATTCTTAAAGAAGGCAATAAATCAGGTTCCGGGAGCAAAGGTGCTCCGTCTATGGGTGCAAGAGATGTAGTAACCCGTCTGGCACACCAGGGGTGGTCAATCCAGGAAATAGCCAGTACTACAAAATTGTCACGGGGAGAAGTGGAGCTTATTCTGGAACTCCTGCCAAAGAAATAACTGTAGAGACGTTGCATGCAACGTCTCTACTCTACAATCAATACATTTTTTAACTAAAAAGCTTGACCCTTCCCACGTTGATTAGTATTTTATGGCATACGATAAATCAATAAAATATCAACAATTACAATTAACTTAACGAGGGTGGTATGTCTAAGAAGCAAAAAGAGGAGAAAGAGGAAATTCCACAGGAAGATATGGTGGGAAAGGACTCTGTAGAAGAACTTACTATTGCTGAGGATAATATCAGTGAAGAAGAAGTAAAGAAGACTGAAGAAGAAAAGAATAAGGATATAATTACATCACTGGAAAATGAAAATAGTTCTTTAAAAGACCAGATTTTAAGAAAACAGGCAGAATCTGATAATTATAGAAAACGTATACTCAGAGAGAAAGAGGATTCAATTAAGTATGGTAATTCCAATTTATTGTTGGATTTAATAACTATTATTGATGATTTTGAAAGAGCAATTAAATCATCTCAGGACTCTACTGATGCAGAGAGCTTTCATTCCGGTATTGAACTTATTGAGAAACAGTTTGTAAGTATGCTTGATAGGAACTGGAGTTTAAAAAGAATGGTTGCTGTTGGTGAGGAATTTGATCCTCAGAAGCATGAGGCTCTTGGGATGGAAGAAAGTTCTGAATATGACATGCAGACCGTTATTGAGGATTATCAGAGTGGATATATTCTTCATGACAGGGTGCTGCGGCCTGCAAAGGTAAAGGTGGCTATGCCTAAAGTACTCAGCCCCGAAGCTGAAACAGTGAATGATAAATAATCATGGTAGTGTCCATGTGTAATAATATTTGTAATATGATTTAGGAGATAAAATAATGGGAAGAATAATTGGGATTGACCTTGGAACAACAAATTCATGTGTATCTGTAATGGAAGGGGGCGAACCTGTTGTAATTCAGAATGCTGAAGGACAGAGAACTACTCCGTCTATTATAGGTTTTACTGCAAAAGATGACAGGCTTGTTGGTCAGCCTGCTAAAAATCAGATAGTAACTAATCCTGAGAACACTGTTTACTCGATTAAAAGATTTATGGGACGTCGTTTTTCTGAAGTTCCGGATGAGATTAAGATGGTTCCTTATACAATTAAAGAAGGATCCGGTGGTGAAGTTCATGTGGAGATACATGGAAAAGATTTTTCTCCTCAGGAAATTTCTGCAGCTACATTGCAGAAAATGAAAAAAACAGCAGAGGATTATCTTGGTGAATCTGTTACAGAAGCTGTAATAACTGTTCCTGCATATTTTAATGATGCCCAGCGTCAGGCAACAAAGGATGCAGGTAAAATTGCAGGTCTTGAAGTAAAGCGTATTGTAAATGAACCTACAGCAGCAGCTCTTGCCTATGGTTTTAATAAGGATAAAAAAGAGGAAAAAATAGCCGTCTATGACTTAGGTGGTGGAACTTTTGATATCTCTATACTTGAACTTGGAGACGGTGTTTTTGAAGTAAAAGCTACTAATGGAGATACTCATCTTGGTGGTGATAATTTTGATCAGCGAATAATTGAATGGTTAATAGAGAGTTTTAAAAAAGATTTTGGAATTGATCTTTCTCAGGACAGAATGGCTCTTCAGAGATTAAAAGAGGGCGCTGAAAAAGCTAAGATTGAACTTTCAAGTACCCATTCAACAGAAATTAATCTTCCTTTTATAACTGCTGATGCATCAGGGCCAAAACACCTTCAGTATACTCTTACAAGAGCAAAATTTGAGCAGATGGTAAATAAGCTTGTAGAGGGAACAAAACAGCCTTGTCTTAATGCTCTTAAGGATTCGGGACTTACACCTGCAGATATTGATGAAGTTATTTTGGTAGGTGGTTCTACGAGAATTCCTGCTGTTCAGGAATTAGTTAAGAGTTTATTTCAGAAAGAACCTCATAAGGGAGTTAATCCTGATGAAGTTGTTGCAATGGGTGCAGCTATTCAGGGAGGTATTCTTGGCGGTGATGTTAAGGATGTTCTTCTTTTAGATGTAACACCGTTATCTCTTGGTATTGAAACATTAGGTGGTGTATCTACAAAACTTATTGAAAGAAATACTACTATTCCAACACGAAAGAGTCAGACTTTTTCAACTGCTGCAGATAATCAGACAGCAGTTTCTATAAGTGTTCTTCAGGGTGAACGTGAAATGGCTTCTCAGAACAGAGCTCTTGGTAGATTTGATCTTGTAGGTATCCCTGCTGCACCAAGAGGTGTTCCTCAAATAGAGGTTACCTTTGATATAGATGCAAATGGTATAGTACATGTATCTGCTAAAGATCTTGGAACAGGTAAAGAACAGAAAATTAGAATTGAATCCTCCTCCGGACTTTCTGATGAAGAAATTGAAAAAATGGTAAAGGATTCTGAGCTTCATGCAGAAGAAGACCGCAAGGAGAGAGAAAAGGTAGAAGTTAGGAATGAGGCTGATTCTCTTATATATTCAACTGAAAAATCTCTTACAGATTTTGGTGATAAAGTCTCAGCAGAAGACAAATCTGCTATAGAAGCAGGTGTAGAAGTTTTGAAAAAAGCTCTTGAGGCTGGTGATATTGAACAAATTAAGTCTAAATCTGAAGAATTAAAACAGACAGCTCATAAATTGGCAGAAGAGATTTATAAGAGCACAGAGGCAAATGCAGCTGGTCCTGAAGCTGGAGCAGATGGAGCATCAACCGGTGCTGCCGGGGGCGCTCAGGATAGTGAAGAAACACAGTCCGGTAGTGGAACTGTTGAGGATATCGATTATGAAGTAATCGATGATGAAGATTCAGACAAATAATTAGATAGAGAGTTTTTGGTTTGGCAAAACGTGATTATTATGAAGTGCTTGGAGTATCTAAAGATGCCTCGGCAGATGAAGTAAAAAAAGCATATAGAAAGCTTGCAATTAAATATCACCCTGATAAAAATCAGGGTGATAAGAGCGCTGAAGAGAAATTCAAAGAGGGCACAGAAGCCTATGAAGTTCTAAGTGATGCAAAGAAGAAACAAGTCTATGATCAGTATGGATTTGCCGGTGTAGAAGGCATGACTGGTGGTCAGGGGCATGATTATTCCACAGTGTATAGAGACTTTGAGGATATCTTTGGTGACTTTGGTGGTATTTTTGATTCGTTCTTTGGTGGCGGCGGAGGTCGTCGCAGTGGTCACAGTGGCCGTTCTGCACAACCAAGAGGTTCTGATCTAAGATACAACCTTAATATTCCTTTTAAGGATGCTGTTTTTGGAACGAAAGTTCAAATAACTTATAACAGGCATATTGAATGTTCTCCCTGTAATGGAACCGGTGCAGAATCCGGTGGCGGCAGGAAAATGTGCCCTACCTGCGGCGGCAGCGGCCAGGTAAGACGCAGTTCCGGGTTCTTTTCTATAGCCTCTGCCTGTCCCACCTGTAATGGTGATGGTTATGTAATTGAGAATCCTTGTAAGAGTTGCCGTGGTGCTGGAGTAGTCCAGAAGAGCCAAAAGATTAAGGTCACTATTCCTGCTGGTATTGAATCCGGTAAAAGAATAAATATTCCCGGTCAGGGTAATGCCAGTCCCAATGGTGGATTAACAGGAGATTTATATGTATATATTACTGTTACTCCACATAAATACTTTGAACGTGATGGAGCAGATGTTTATTGTGTTATACCGATTTCAATGACACAGGCTTCTCTGGGATCTGATCTGATGGTGAAAACACTGGATGATAAAAAAGCTAAGCTTAAGATTCCTGCAGGAACTCAGAATGATAAAATATTGCGTCTTAGAGGTGAGGGTATTCCGTATCTTCACAATGCCGGCAGACGGGGTGATATGTATATTAAAATCAGAGTAAATATTCCTGTTAAATTGAGCGGTAAAGCAAAATCATTGTTAAAGGAACTATCTGAGCTGGAAAAAGGGAGTGACAACCCTGAACCTATTCCTCTGTCAGAGTTGAGATAAATTAGAGTCCCTTGGCATATTAAATTGTATAAGGGACTTTTTTTTATGGGCTTCTTATCCGATAGTAAAAAGATGAATCAATTTAAATACTTTATGCTGTTTTTTTTACTGTTTACAGCTTCCGGAACCCTTTTTTCTATGGATCGAATAATAAAAGTGACTGATATTTTATTAGAGCTTGATAAAACTATGGAAGGTACCTTTATAGAGGAATATGATTCTAATAATGATGGGAATATAGATTATTTTATTAGAACAAATTCTGATGGTGACAAGATTTTGGAATTAATGGATTTTAATCATGATGGTGAAATGGATGATCTTTATTTCTATTCTGATGGAATAATAGTCAGAAGAGAGGTTGATTCAAATTTTGATATGAAAATAGATATATGGGTCTATATATTAGATGGGACAATGATAGAAAAATATGAGCAGGACATAGATTTTAATGGTGATATTGATAAGGTTAAAATGTTTGGTGGAGATGAGACAAGTTGAAAGGTACAGTTTATACAGGATTTCATAGTATTGAAGAGCTACTTAAAAAGAAAAAATCTGATGGAATTATTTACTATTCTAAAATATCCAAAAGAAGTGCTGTTATACTTGATCTGGCAAAAAAACAGGGATACCGGACTTTGAAGGTATCTGAAGTAGAAATCTCAAAAATAATAGAAGACACCAGTCATAGAGGAATAGTTTTTGTTGGTTCATCCGGATCTGTTTCAAAAAATAAAAAAGGTGGAGGTTCTGGTAGAAAAAACCATACTGACCTTGATACCTATCTTGATAATCTGAATTCAGATAATGCTTTTGTAATAATTCTGGATGGAGTTACTGATCCTCATAATCTTGGAGCAATTATACGAAGTTCTGATCAGTTTTATGCTGATATGGTTCTTATTCCTTCAAGAAACAGTGCTAAGGACAATGCAACTGTCTCGAAGACATCAGCTGGTGCTGATAATTATGTTAATATTAATGTGGTGACAAATATCAGCAGGGCTATGGATCAGCTTAAAAAAGCTGGATTCTGGATCTATGGAGCTGATATGAATGGTACAAGTATTAATACAACAAATCTTACAGGCAGGGTTGTTCTTGTAATGGGATCTGAAGGTAAAGGTCTGCGTGAATTAACCAGAACAAAATGTGATAATCTAATATCTATTCCAGCAAAAGGTCATGTTGATTCTCTGAATGTTTCTGTGGCTGCCGGTATTATGATGTATGAAATCAGGCGTCAGCAGGATTTTTCCTAATACATTTGTGATGGATTGAATCGGATTGTATTTATTTTTAATATCTGTTATGTATGCATCATAATGTTGGGAACACAGATCTGCGTTCCGTACAGATGTGATTCTGGAATCAGAATGAATTTATATTTAATATCTGTTATGTTTGCATCATATTGATTCTATAAAAGATATTCTTTAAAAATTTCTCTATATTCTTCCAGGGTTTCTGCCCTGACAATTCTGTTTCGCAGAGCTGCAGAACCTTTTTCTCCTTTTGTGTAACTGCATAGCTGTTTTTTCATTTCTCTGCACGCAGTTTGTTCTCCTTTATAGTGGACCGCCAGAGATAGATGTTCCCAGGCTGTTTTTATTTTAACATCCATACTGTTTGGTGAGGGGGAGTCATTTCCCATAAGCAGATTTTTTGTTCTTTCAAAAATGAAGGGATTGCCCATAGCGCCTCTGGCAAAAAGAACACCATCAACTCCAGTTGTTTCCAGCATTCTTTTAGCATCTTCTGCAGAGAATATATTTCCGGAACCAATTACAGGTACATCAAATTCTGATTTTAGTTTTTTAATGGATTCCCAGTCGGCTTCACCACTATAGCCCTGACTTCGTGTTCGACCATGCATTGTGAGTAAGCTTGCACCTCCCCTGACTGCTGCTTCTGCAAAGCTTAGATAATTAATAGAGTTTAAATCCCATCCTGTACGGAATTTTACTGTTACAGGGATATCAGTTTCTCCGGATATTGTTTTTATTATTTCTTCAATTATCTCCGGTTTTTTCATTAGTGCTGAACCGGCGCCATTTTTTACCACTTTGGGTACAGGGCAACCGCAGTTTATATCAATAACAGTGGGGTTGGCTTTAAGTAGTTCCGGAACAGCACGTTTTGCAGTATCTGCGTTTGGTAGAAAAATTTGGATTCCCAGAAGGTTTTCATTTTCTGCTCTTTCCATTAGTTTTCTGGTTTTCTCACTATCTCTGGCAAGAGCTTCTGCAGATACCATTTCACTGTATGTAAATGAAGCTCCCCGGTCAATACAGATTGATCGAAAGGCCTTATCTGTAAACCCGGCAAGGGGGGCAAGGAATAAATTCCCCGGGATTGTTACATTTCCTATTTTAATAGAATGGAAAAGAGGAGATTTCATATTATCAATCCTGAAATTATGAGTTCAGTCCAAAAAAACGTAGGCTGTTTTCATAAAGAGTTGAACTTACCATTTCTATATCTTCTTCCCGGAGTTCTGCAATAAATTCAGCTGTTGCTTTTAAATAAGCTGGTTTATTTCTCTTTCCCCGAAAAGCGGAGGGCACCATAAAAGGGCTTTCTGACTCAATAAGAATCCTGTCCAGGGGCAGATTTTTTGCAGTTTCATGAAGATTCCGGGCATTCCGGTAAGTTACATTCCCTGCAAATGAAAAATAAAGATTTAGATTCAGAGCTTCTTGTGCAAATTCCCAGTTTTCAGAATAGCAATGAAGAACTCCTCCCTTTGGAGGAAGTTTATCTCTTAAAATTTCCAGTACATCTCTTCCAGCTTCTCTGTTGTGTATAACAACAGGTAGATTGTATTGATGAGCAAGCTCAAGTTGTCTGATAAATAATTCTATTTGAGAATCTTTGTTTCCAAATTTCCTATAATAATCAAGACCAATTTCTCCAATAGCTACAATTCTATCTAGTTTTATTCCTTCTTCAATTTTTAATTCCCAATCCTTTCCCGGATGCATAACTTCTGAAGGAGAAACGCCGATACTATGATATATATGTGTTGCTGTTGAAAGGTTCTGGTAAACCTGAAAGAAATCCTGGAGATTGTTGCAGATGCTTAAAATATGTGCAATTCCCTCTTGTTTTGCTTCCTGGGTAATTATTAGCTGGTCAATTGGGTCTTCTGTAATTAGCCCAATATGAGCATGAGTATCAAACAGTTTCATAAGATTTTCCATTAAGGTGAAGATTATTATACTATTCTGTTCCTGGAAACAGATTACACAAAAACAGTATCACGTAGAATTAGTGACGTCAATTACATTTGACAATATTTTATCATAATGGTATCCTAATTCATTCTTTGGAGGAGATTGAATGTCATCGGCTCATAACTATAAAAAAGTTGAAAATATAGTTTTGGATTTTTTTATCAGACATTTCAGCATGATAGGTTCTGCTGTTGCAGGGTTTTATAAAAAAGTAATAAAACTGGGTAAGCAGCGTTTTACTGTTATGCTGATTCCTCACTCAGAGAAGAAAATCTTCAATTTTAAAATTTCAGTATTTTCACTTGTATTTATCTCTTTTATTCTTTCGGGAATTATTCTTGTTTTTTTTGTTTTCAGTACACAGTTCAGCGGACTTTCTCAATTACTGAGTACAAAAACAGAAGCATTGAAGGATACCAGTGCCAGTCTTGAGATTATGCGTGATGAGGTGAATGAGCTTAGAAAGGTCTCCCGAAGTTTTGAGACTTCTTTGAACAGTACTCTGGGAATCCTGGGAATAGAAGTAAACAGTACCAATCCGGATTCTAATGCGGGTGGTGATCTGGCTTCTTTTTATGATATTGAGGAACAGGATGGTGGTACTTTAAAGGAAATTACAGACCTTCAGAGTTTAAAAACATTTTTAAGTAAGTCCGGAGAGTCTCTGGAAATGGTTACAGATATTTTTGCTTCCCAGGGAGATCTTCTTGCAGATTTACCTACTGTATGGCCTGTTGGTTCAGGTATTGGCAGAATTACTAACTATTTTGGACCGGAAATACACCCTTTTACAGGACAGTGGTATTTGCATAAAGGTATAGATATTGCCTCATATAGACGTGGTGTTTTAATTAATGCAGCCGCAAATGGAAAGGTTGTAGAGAGAATGTACGATGCAATGGGTTTTGGTAATTATGTTATAATACGTCATTCTTATGGGTATAGTACTAAATATGCACATATGGATAAGGTTTATGTTGAAGAAGGTGATACTGTAACCCAGGGTCAGAAGTTGGGTACAATGGGGAATACAGGCTTATCTACAGGGCAGCATCTTCATTTTGAAGTTCGAATAGGCTCTCAGGTGGTTGATCCTCTGAGATTTCTCGATATTAATTCTGGTATTCATTAAAATAAAATCTTTGTTACTTCAATAGGAATAATTAAGCATGAGTGATCATCTTGGAAAAAGCGGTGTATTTATAAATTCTATTGTCGGAGATGGTACAAGGTTTGTCGGAGATCTTGAACTTAATGGATTACTGCGTATTGATGGTGATTTTATAGGTAATATCAGAACAGACGGGAAAGTATTAATAGGCAAAAACGGTCGGGCGGAATGTACAATTAAAGCAGATACAGTTGTTATTGGCGGTGTGGTCAAGGGAGATATTGTGTCTAAGGGGAAGGTTGTTATTTTATCAACAGGTATGCTGATAGGTAATGTTTCAACTCCCCGTCTCATTTCCGAAGATGGTGTCATTCTTAACGGGGTGTGTCTGATTGCAAGTATCGATGAAGCTCCGGCTCCCGATAACTCCAAATTATCATCGAATTTCATAGAAGGGGAAGGACTCGAAAAGTATAACCCTGCAAAAATCGGGCAGTAATGGAAAAAATTACTGCTTCCGGTAGATCATACCGGAAAAAAAATTCAAGTACTTCCAGAAAAAAAGTAGATAAAAGTGAAGTTAAAAAGTTAAGCTTTTCATCACTTTTGGATATTGACAAAAATCAAGCTGTAGGTTTTGACTCCATTGATTATTCGGATTTGGATCTGGAAGATCTTCTGGATAGTATTCATGAAGCCGGAGAGAACTTAAAAGAACTTCCCACTCTTCAAAATGTAAAGGTTTATAAAGGAGCGGTATCTAAATTTCTAAGATTTGTAGTAAAGAATTCTCTTGAAGTCGATACAAGTGCCGGATCAAATTTTAATCCATTGAAAAAACAAAAAAAGTATACAATAATCAGAGTAGTGGATGAGAAGCTTGAGCGTTTGGCTGCAGGTGTATTACAGAATCAGTCGGATAAGCTCTTTATTCTTGAAAAAATTGAAGAAATTAATGGACTTATTGTTAATCTTCTAAAATAAAATTAACTCAGGAGTAAGAAAATGAGTGACAATATAGATAACCAGGTAAGCGAAGAAGTTGTAAACCATGCTTCTTGTTCTAATATGAGCTGTGGTGAAAGTGAGTTACATTATTGTACGGTAAAAGTTTTACATTCAAGTGAAACTCAAACTTGTAGAATGGAAAATGATGATCAGGTCAAAAGAGGTGATTTTATTATAATTAATTCCAGATATGGTAAAGATCTTGCTGTAGTCCTTGGACCTGTGAAGTGTATTTGCAAATCTGAAAAAGATAATATAGAGAATATAATCAGGATTGCAGATGAAAAGGATCTTTCTAAATATGAGAAGAACCTTGAGAGGGAAAAAGAAGCTTTAAGGCTTTGTAAAATAAAAATAATTGAACACAAACTTGATATGAAACTTATTTCAGCCCACTATTTACTTGAAGAGTCTAAAATACTTTTTTTCTTCACTGCCGAGTCGCGGGTGGATTTTAGAGACCTGGTTAAGAATCTTGTATCAATTTTTAAAATGAGAATTGAACTTAGACAAATTGGTGTTCGGGATGAATCCAGAGTATTAGGAGGGCTTGCAGTTTGTGGTAGAAACTACTGCTGTAATGGTGTAACTGATAAGCTTAAACCTGTTTCCATAAAAATGGCAAAGGAACAGAGCCTTTCTTTGAATTCTATGAAAATATCAGGCCCTTGCGGACGTTTACTGTGTTGTTTATCCTATGAGTATGATTTTTATCTGGAAGAAAAACATAAGTACCCATCTGAAGGAAGTAGAGTCTTATCCGGTGAGGAGCAGTTTAAGGTTCTGGATACTAATGTAATAACTAAAAAGATTACAGTTGTTTCAAGTGATGGTAGATTTTTTACTGTTCCCTTAGATTCTTTTATGAAGAAAGATTCCGGTAAATGGACAATACTGGAAACTTTTTTTGCTGACCAATAGCTTTTGTGATGTCCATAAATTAAGCTTGTCCAGTAGATATCTTGACAGTTAGCTGTAATTTTGATAATTTGCTGAATTGTTACTATAATGAATATTAATCCTGGAGGATACATTGATAAAGACAGATCAAGCTGCAAAAAGGTACAGACAGAGTGAAAAAAGAAGACTTAGGAATAGAATGACAAAAAGCACAATTCTTACTGCAAAAAAACGATTTTTAGAAGCAGTTAAAGAGAATGATAAGGATAAAGCCGGTAACGAGCTTACTTCCATTATTAAACTTCTTGATACTTCAGCTGGTAAAGGACTGTTTCACAAAAAAACTGTAGCCAGGAAGAAATCCAGACTTACTAAAGTCTTAAATTCCATGACTGCCTAAATTAAAAGGTGAGAGGAATTAATGGAATCAAACAGTAAGCTTACAAAAGCAGAAATTATTGATAATATCTACGAAGAACTGGACATTGATCGTTCAGATATTCATAAAGTAATTGATAAGTTGTTTGATCATCTGAAAGATGCTCTCAGTTCTGATCAGGTAATAGAATTAAGGGGTTTCGGAACTTTTGAGATACGTACCCGAAAGGGGCGCGAAAGAGCCCGTAATCCCAGAACCGGTGAAATAATACCTGTGGAGACTCATGGCGTTGCAGTTTTCAGACCAGGTAAACAGTTGAAAGAGATTGCCTGGAATCTTAGAGATTGATTGATGTATTCTTCTGATTCAGAAAAAAATATTAAAAAAAATAATATTGGAATGATTCTTAAAAAAGCAACTGTCGAGTCGCTATTACTTGTTTTATCCTCAGTATTATTTTCATTAGCCTTTCCCAGTGTAGTATCTACCTGGGGTATTGCACCAATAGCTTTTATTTCGATAATTCCTGTTTTTATTGTTGTACATACAAGCAGCTGGAAGGTTATTGTTCCCTATGGTGCTTTTTATGGTGCTATTACGTATGCACTCTTTAATTACTGGCTTTATGCTTTTCATCCCTTAACAATTATTATTGTTCCGCTAATTTACGCAACTTATTTTATAATTTTATTCCCTGTATTGAAGCTTGCTGACAAGCTTTTCCCCAGGTATGGATATCTGGTTCAGGCGTTATGCTGGGTAGCTTATGAGTATCTGCGCACAAAAGGCTTTGTAGGGTATTCGTATGGAATAATTGGTTATTCAATGTCAACTATTAAACCATTTATACAAATCGCATCTGTAACCGGTGTGTGGGGCGTCTCGTTTTTAGTAATTTTGCCCTCCGCTTATTTGGGAAATGCCTTAAAAAATGGAATAAATGGTTTTAATGATTTTTTTAGGATCCATCGGGTGGATAGTTATTTCTATGGTGGATTGGTTGTATTGAATTTGATATTCGGTTTTCTGGTAATGACAGATTATTCTGATTCTCCTAAATGGAAGGTTGCCCTTATTCAGCATAATTCTGACTCCTGGGAGGGGGGCCAAACAACATACGAACGGAATTTTCATATCCTGAAGGATTTAAGTCTGAAGGCTGTAGAAGAAAATCCGGATATTGTTATCTGGTCAGAGACGGCTTTTGTTCCAGGTGTTGATTGGCATTCAAGGTACAGGACTGACAAGCAGCGCTATGCGCTTGTAAATGATCTTAAAACGTTTCTTGCAACACAAGATGTTCCCTATCTTTTTGGTAATGATGATGTTCAGTTGAAAAATCCTAATCTGCCTCCTGTATTATCTGATGGTTCATATAACAAGAAGGATTATAATGCAGTATTACTCTATGAGGATGGAAAGCTTAAAAATACCTATAGAAAGATCCATCTGGTTCCTTTTACAGAAAACTTTCCCTATGAGTCTATTCTTCCTGGTGTATATCAGTTTCTTATCAATCATGATCTACATTTTTGGGAAAAGGGCACTGAATATACTGTGTTCGAAACTGGTGGTGTAAAATTTTCGACTCCAATATGTTTTGAAGATGTTTTTGGATATTTATCGAGAAACTTTGTAAGAAATGGTGCTGATGTTATTGTAAACCTGACAAATGATTCCTGGTCAGGTGCTTTGTCTTCACAGATGCAGCATCTGGAGATGGCTGTTTTCAGGGCAATAGAAAACAGGAGAAGTCTTGTTCGCAGTGCTAATTCAGGTATGACGGGAATAATTGATCCTGATGGAAGAATAATTTCTCTTCTTGAACCCTTTACTGAAGATTATTTGGTTGGAGATGTTCCTGTTTATACAGAAAGATCAACTATTTATACCGCCCTGGGTGACTGGTTTGCTTATACATCAATTATTCTTGCTTTTGTTTTAATACTAATAGGTATAATAAAATCAATTTATTTACGTTTACAGCTCAATAAATAGTGGTATCCTTAATTTTTCGGTTCCTGAGCTTGTCGAAGGACTAATTTGAATTGACAAGAGCCTCCAAGTATAGGATTATATATTAATGGAAGAAAAAGCAAAAATTCTAATTGTTGATGATGAACCCCGTAATCTTGATTTTTTTGATGTAATGCTCGGGAAACTTGGTTTTGAAGTTGCGCGTGCAGAAAATGGAATTATAGCATTGGAGATGGTTTCAGAATTCAAGCCGGATCTGATCCTTCTTGATAATGTAATGCCTAAGCTCTCCGGCTGGCAGGTTACGCGGCTTTTAAAACAGGATCCGGCATATTCTGAGTATAAAGATGTTTCTATTATTATGTTTTCTGCTATGGATGATGTACGGGATAAGATTGAAGGCTTTGAGCTTGGAGTTGATGATTATATAACCAAACCTTTTAATTTTTCTGAAGTAATAGCCCGGATTAGAGCGGTATTAAAGAATAGAGAAATCCATCGTCAGAATCTTGTTAAAGAGCAACGATTTGATCAGATAGAATCATTCAGTGAATCGGTTTTATTTTTTTTAAATCAATTAAGAGAGCCTATGGAGCAGATTTTGTCGAGATCAAATCCTGACGTTGCAATGGATGATTCTACTGCTGATTTTTGTAGTTTTGTCTCTACAGAAGCAGAAAAGGCCATTGTATCTCTGGATGAGTTTAAGGAAGAAATATCCAGGTTGACTGACAAAGAGATTGAGTCTAATAAAAATGGAGACTTTTTAAAGGAACTGGATCAGAGAATTCATAAGCACTTTGTACAGTCAGATGACCCGGATGGAGAATTATTATGATTAGTGAAAATAAAAAGAAATTACTGGATATATTTGCTCAGGGAAGAAAAAAATATAAGCTTTCAGATTTTAAAGGTGCTTGTAAATTATTTGCAGAAGCCCTTAAGATAGATTCTGAAGATGGTCCTTCCCAGGTTTACTATGCCAGATGTAAGCACTATGTTGATAACCCTCCTGCGGAAGACTGGGATGGTGTCTTTGTAATGACCTCTAAATAGGTGCTCGATTTATCGAGTTCTTACAATAAAACACCTATTGGATCAGTGTAGTAAATAAAAATTAAACGTCGGGAAACAGATCATATGTCAAAGAAAATTAATAAAAACAGTCCTAATAAAATGGCTACTACTCTTGGCCGGGAAACAGTTTTTGCAGGGATAATGCGTTTTACAGATTCTCTTCAAATAAATGGAAAGCTTGAGGGTGAAATTATATCTACAGGCACTCTCTATATTGAGGACAGTGCAGTAATCAAAGCTAATATTCAGGTTGGCTCCATAGTGGTAGCAGGTGTAGTTCATGGAAATATTGTTGCCAGTGATAAATTGGAAATATTAACTTCAGGTAAAGTTTTTGGGAATATACGTACAGCAAGATTAAGGATTGCTGATGGAGTGGTTTTTAAGGGTAAATGCGAGATGATAAGAGATCCCAAAACAGTGGATATCTTTTCTGCAGGAGTAGAAAAACTTAAAAAGACGGTTGGTGGTGTCTAAAGAATTTACAGCATCAATAATTGCTATAGGTACGGAGTTAAGTTCAGGTAAAATACAGGATAGTCATGGGAAATATTTAAGTTCCAGATTATCAGGAATAGGATTTAGTGTCGACAGTATTGTGCTCATTCCTGATAATGAAAATATTCCTTTTTTTATTGAAATCAGAAAAAATAAACTTGATCTCGTAATCATTACCGGCGGATTGGGTCCTACTTCTGATGATATCACCAGAGATATAATTGCAAATGCAGCTGGTGTTGATTTGGTTCTGGATAATGATATATGGACTGGCTTACTTAATAAATTTCCTGATAAAATTAATGAATCACGAAAAAAACAAGCCTATATTCCTGAAGGTTTTACTGTTCTTCATAATCTATGCGGTACAGCACCTGGTTTTTCGGGTTATATAGGCAGTACTCTTATATTTTGTCTGCCCGGACCTCCGGTCGAAATGCGGAGTATGTTTGAAAATTCTGTAATACCTGGAATAATTGGAAAATTTAATCTTAAGCAACCGGAGACTCTTACAGCATCCTGTTTTCTTATATGTGAATCAAGTCTTGAAGATGCGTGTGTCACATATAACAGCAGGTATATTACCTGGGGGACAAGAGTTGAAGCATATAAAATAAGCCTCTATCTTCAAGGGGGGACCCAGGGGGGCCGACTCCGGTTCTTAAAATATCTCCAGGATTTTTTCGGAAAAGAACTGGTAATAATTGGTAATTTGACAGCTGCAGAATTACTTTTTAACTCTTTATCATCAAACTCAAGGAAAATTAGTATTGCTGAGTCAGTTACAGGAGGACTAATTGGAACTCTTCTTACAGATATCCCTGGAAGTTCCAAAGTTATATGGGGTTCCCTTGTAACTTATACTAACAGGTCAAAACTTAAGATATTGGGAATTAAAGAGGAAACTCTTACAGTTTATGGAGCTGTTTCCAGAGAAGTTACAGAGGAAATGGCTACCAGAGTTATGGAACTTTCAGGTTCTGACTTATCTCTTTCAGTTTCAGGTTATGCTGGCGGATCCAATGATAAAGATGAGGATACAGGTAAAGTTTGGATTGCAGTAAAAAATGAAGCTGCAAAAACAGTAGCTTTGAGCTTTAAATTTTCCGGTTCCAGAGATTTGATTAGAAGAAAAACTGTAATTGCGGCATTGTTATTGGCAGAAACTGCATTGACCATGCCTGAAAGGCTTGACAGTTGTGCCCAGTGGCAATATAGTTAGGAAGTTCTTAAAAATGACCTCAAGATCAAATGTAAAAATCCTATAATAAAATGCATAGTTTAATTTTTTAGTACTGGTCTTATAAGTCAGATAAATATTGATTCATATTTAGAAATAAAATATAACAAACTGATAAAAGATGAAATTGAAAGAGAGGAAGCAATGGCGGAGATTGAAGCTGAAGCCTCAGAAGTTGAAGTAGTTACACGTCCAAAGAGAAAAAAAATTAGAGTAGAACTTATTCGGGAAACAATTTCCAGTAAGGATGAAGGTGATGTCTCTACTCATTCAGCAGAGATTAGCGAAAATCCTGAAAAAGGTGTAAATACTGAGGATAAAACTAATACTGCAGCAGCCCCACGAAAGGTAGTTCCCAAGAGGAAACCAAGGCCGCGGCCAGGTCAGAGAAGCAGACCCAAACCAATTGATAATAAAAATAAAGAGAAATTAAGTATTAATGACCTTTCCAGGATGACAGTCCCTGTATTAAGAGATCTGGGTGAAAAACTTGGTATTAGTCTTGATACTTTAATGACTATGAAGAAACAGGAAGTTATTTTTGCTATTTTAAAAGCCCATACCCAGGAAGGGGGCATAATTTATGCCTATGGTTCTTTGGAAATACTTCCTGATGGTTACGGTTTTCTCCGATCTCCTCAGAATAGTTATTTGCCTGGTTCTGATGATATTTATATGTCTCCATCACAAATTCGGTTATTTATTTTACGAACTGGAGATACTGTTTATGGTCAAATTCGTCCACCTAAAGAGGGTGAGCGTTTCTTTGCCATGCTTAGAGTTGAGAAAGTTAATGATGATGATCCTTTAGTTGCACAGTCCCGGGTTTCTTTTGAGAGTTTAACTCCCCTTTATCCGGAAGAACGTCTTGATCTTGAAACTTTGAATGGGAATGTATCCACCCGTCTTATCAATCTTTTTTGTCCAATAGGAAAGGGGCAAAGAGGTCTTATAGTTAGCCCTCCAAGAACAGGAAAGACAATTCTTCTTCAAAAAATAGCTAATGCAATTACTACTAATCATCCTGAAGTTTTTCTTATTGTTTTACTAATCGATGAAAGACCCGAAGAAGTTACAGATATGAGACGCAGTGTAAAAGGGGAAGTTATTGCTTCTACTTTTGATGAGCAGGCAACCCGTCATGTTCAGGTAGCCGAAATGGTTATAGAAAAAGCAAAGAGAATGGTTGAGCATAAACGTGATGTTGTTATTCTTTTGGATTCTATTACCAGACTTGCCAGAGCTTACAATCAAACAGTTCCTACTTCCGGAAAAATACTTTCTGGTGGTGTGGATTCCAATGCACTTCATAAACCAAAAAGGTTTTTTGGTGCTGCCCGTAATATTGAGGATGGCGGAAGTCTTACTATTGTTGCCACAGCTCTGATCGAAACAGGATCCCGAATGGATGAAGTTATTTTTGAGGAGTTCAAGGGAACTGGTAATATGGAAATCAATCTTGATCGGAAAATGGCAGATAGAAGACTCTATCCGGCTATCAATATAAAGAAGTCCGGTACCAGGAAAGAGGAACTTCTGCTTACTGAGGATGCACTGAATAAAATGTGGGTCTTAAGAAAAGTAATTAATCCTATGGATGATATGGAAATTATCGAACTACTGATTGACAGGATGCGTAAAAGTAAGAATAATGAGGCGTTCCTGGCATCGATGAATACAAAGTAATATATTTTATATATAGATAGGTAGTTAGGAAGCTAATACAGGCGATTAAAATGCATCAAAGACCTGTACTTAGTACAACGGAGGAAAGAATGAAAACTGGAATGCATCCTAAATATGAGATGACAACCATTAAATGTGCCTGTGGTAACGAGATTCAGACAAAATCAACAGTAAAAAATATTGAAGTTGAAATATGCTCAGCATGTCATCCCTTTTATACAGGGAAACAGAAACTTGTAGATACAGCAGGACGAATTGAGAGATTTAATAAGAAATATGGTGTTAAATCTGCAGAATAGTAATTTCGTTATGGTTTAATATGTAGGGGTGTATTGCAATACACCCCTACTGTATTTTAGTAAACACACGCAACTGACAAATATAGAATAAAGGGATTAACGCTTTTAATAATTTAAAGAAGAAGGCTCTGGGTGAGTGTAAGCTTAAAAATTGGTTTTATAAAGTATTTCAAAGTTCTACTAATTGTAATATTTCTTTTTATTTTAGCATCTAATGCTGAAACACTTGATATTATGGGTGATAGTCTGGAAGTTCGTTTATTAATAATTGGTCAGGGAGATCCAGTTTATTCATTATTTGGACATACTGGAATTGCAATTAAAAACAAAGAAAATGGCAGGGATATTTTTTACGATTTTGGAAATTTTAGTTTTGAAGAAGATAAATTTTTTGAAAACTTTGCATTTGGGCATATGTTATATATGGCTTATGCTGCCTACACAAAATCATATATTTCTTCAGTATTACAGGAAAAACGCAATATTACCGAATATGTACTTAATCTATCAGCAGAAAATAAACTTGAAATGTATAATAACCTGAATATAATGGTTCTGCCGGAGAACAGAAATTATCAATATCATCACTATAAAGATAATTGCTCCACAAGAATCAGAGACTATATCAATGATGCGGTAGATGGTCAGTTAAAAATAAAAACAGAACTAAACAAAGGTTCAACTTTCAGGAAAAGTTTTTTGAGATTTACTGCACATAAAACCGGGTTAGGATCTTCTCTTTCCATTCTCCAGGGCCCTGGAATTGATAAAGATATTACAATCTGGCAGGAGATGTACCTACCGGATACACTTGAAAACGTTATTAAAGATTTTAATTATAAAAATAGTAAAGGAGAAATTGTTCCACTGGTTGACTCAATAAATATTATCTCTAAGGATGAAGACAGAGTAAGAATTCCTGAAAGCTATACCCCTCCCTATGGCAAAGCTATAATTATTTCTCTATTGTTATCTTCTTTCATTGTACTTTTAAATTACCAAAGTAGAAAAAATCATAAAATTCCTTTTGTTGTCTTAAATATTTTTTGGGGATTGGTTCTGGGACTCTTAGGTTCAGTTCTCCTTTTTATGGTTGCCTTCACAGGTCATACCTATTCTTTTAACAATTTAAATCTATTTATGATAAATCCAATTGCCCTGTTCGTTATTCCTGCAGCAATTTTGTATTTAAAAAAAGGCAGCAAGTGGAGAAGTAAGCTTGATATGTTATGGTATATCCAGCTGGTTTCAGCATTAATTATGATTATATTAAAAGCTTCAACTCCGGTAAAACAGGATAATCTACTGGAGATTATCCTTATTTTTCCCATTTTATTTGCTTTTACACCATTAATACCCAAACTCATTGATAAAAAGAGACTTACTAGCTAATATTCCGCATGTCAATAAGACCTGATTTTTTCCGTAGAGAACAGAAGAAAAAATAATAAGTGCAATTTTGTTTTTAATCATGTTATCATAGTATAATATTTAATATTTTAAGAACACCAGGTCTGAAATAAAAGAGGCTTTTTGCGTCGGTTAAAAGATTTTGTTGATTTTCAGCTGTTTTTCTAATAGTATGGTTATCGGTGGTAATAATGTGAAAGGTACTTCCCTGGAAGATATGAAAAAAATTCACTTATCTGAGTATGGAATAGAGCCGGAAGTGATATCTGAGGCTCCGGGAGTAATAAATTTACTTGGTGAGCATACAGATTTTAGTGATGGTTATGTTCTTCAGGTTGCAATAAATAATACTGTAAAAGTTTCTATGTCCAAAAGAGATGATAATTCGCTGCGTTTTTTTGCTTCAGATTTAGGAGAAAGGAAAAAGACTACCATTGCAAATTTAAAATATAAAAGAGAAGATCGCTGGGCTAACTATATTAAAGGTGTTTTATACGAATTTATTCAACAGGGATATAATTTTAAAGGATTGGATATAACTGTATTGGGGGATATCCCTCATGGAGTAGGTCTTGGATCTTCGGCAGCTATTGGTATAGCTTCTGCTTTGGCTCTTAGAAATCTATTTGATTTTGGAATAACTGATATTCAGCTTGTTCAGGCTGCCTACCTGTCAGAAAGTGCATTTATAGGTAATTCTGAAAGACTTACTGATCAGTTTTGTTCATATTACGCAGAAGAAAACAGCTCCGTCTATCTTGATGTCAGAACTCTTGAATATGCAAATATTCCATTTAACCTCAGTGAATATAAACTTGTTATTACAAACAGTAATGTTCCTGTTGTTGATAGTGAAGAAGAGCTGAGGGAACGGCAGGCAGAATGTAAAAAATGTGTTGATATTCTCAAGTTAAAGAGTTCTGGTTCAAGTCTTAGAGATTTTAATCAGACAGACCTTGATCTGAGTATGGGCAAATTGTCTGAAGCTTCAAGAAGGCTTTGTCTTCATGTGGTAGATGAAAATCAGCGTGTATTGGATGGAAAAAGACATTTGGAGCAACGGGATTATCTTTCCTTCGGCAGGCTTATGAACCGGTCTCATGAGAGCCTCCGGGATAACTTTGAGGTTTCCTGCCCTGAACTTGACTGGCTTGTAAAAAGAGCAGCTGAAATTGATGGTTGTGCCGGTTCCCGAATGGCAGGACCGGGATTTTGCGGATGTACAATTTCATTGATGAGAGAGGATGCATTTCCGAAATATGATGTAAGACTTGAGGAGTATGACCGTATTTTTGGATTTGAAGCAGAGTATTTTATCTGTGAACCTGCGGGAAAAGCTAAAATCATATATTCTAATATCAAACAGACTGATAATGAATAGGAAGTTAAATGTCTGACTATATGAAAATTGGTTTACGATTTCTAAATTTAAAGAACTATCGATGCGCTTTAGAGGAATTTTTACTTGTTGAGGACGATCCTTCTGAATATCTTGATCTGTCTTATTACCTGGGAATCTGTTATACAAATTTAGAAAATTATGACAAAGCCCTTCTTTACCTGGAGCAGGTAGTCACGAATCACACAGATATTTTAATGGTATATCAGTGCAGACTAATATTAAGTTATATCTATTCAATTACCGGAAGATTTAAACTGGCGGAATTCGAGCTTACGGAACTTTTGGATGCCGGATTTGAATCAGCACAGATATACGGGAATCTCAGTTATATAAGTTATTCTCAAAAAATGGTGGAAAAGAGCCTGGAATATTTAAATAAAGCAGCTGTACTGGAACCTGATAACCCTAATATTTTAAATTCTATTGGTTATATTCTGGCAAATGAGGGACTGGATCCGGAGGAGTCAATTATTTCCTGTAAAAAGGCTGTTAAACTAAAAAGTAAATATCCCGCATATCTTGATTCCCTTGGATGGGCTTATTATAAAGCAGGAAAAAATAATGAAGCACTGATTCATTTACGGAAGGCTTTCTCTCTTGCAGGAAGTAATAAGGTTATAGCATCTCATCTAAGGTCTGTAGTGGGTGAATCTAAGCTATAAGTAGATATCATTAATTAAACGGGGTATATTGTAACTTGTGAAAAAAATAACTAATGGATTTTTGTTAATATTTCTCCTTTTTATTTTCAGTTTTGAACTTTATGCACAGATAGATCTGGATGAAGTTGATGCTAATCATGAATTCCAGTGGGGTGTTATCTCATATCATCGGGGTGAATTCAATGAATCTATTCTTTCTCTGGAAAAATCTCTATCTTTAAAACCTTATTGGGAAAAAACAAAATTATGGTTGGGGCATGCACATTATCGTGCAGGTTTTACGGATGCTGCTATTGCTTACTGGACAGATATTCTGGAAAAGGGAGGGGGTAGTATCGACCTTAGAGTCAAGGTTGATAATATAAAATACCTTCGTACTATGGGTCCTGACCTTAAAGAGACTCCGAGATATGTTTTTTTTCATGAGATTTTTGGTGTAACAGATGAGTATTCAATTTTTAAACGCCCCAGTTCCGGGTTTCCGACCTTTGATGGTGGATTTTATCTTTCTTCTTTTGCAACAAATGAAGTTCAGAAATTTTCTGTAAATGGTGTGGTTAAACAAACCTTCAGGGGAGGGCTTTCAGCTATAAATCATCCTTTTGATATTATTGAAACTAAAGATTATCTGTTTATTTCTGAATATTCCAGTGACAGGATAATTAGATCTTCAAAAGGGGGGAAGAGTATTTTCCGGTTTGGTAGTCCAGGAAGTGGTTCCGGTGAGCTGTTGGGACCCCAGTTTTTTACAGATGATGGAGAAAACCATATATATGTAACTGAAAGCGGGAACGGCAGGGTTTCAAAATTTGACTATGAGGGGAATTTTATATTTTCCTTTGGTAAGGAAAACGAGTATTTTAATGGATTTAAACAGCCTACGGGAATTATTTTTATAGAGAATAAGGTTCTTGTTGCAGATGGAAGAAAAAAAGAACTGTATCTTTTTGACAGCCAGGGAAATTATATAAAATCTTACAAATCAGACTTACTTATTGCTCCTGAGGGGATATCCTCTTTTTCAGAAAATGAATATCTGATTGCAGACGGGAATAGAATTATTCTGTTTAATATTTATGATGAATCATTCAGGGTATTTGCGGGGTTGGAACAAACAGCCAGATTAATGAAGGCTTTTAAAGATATTAACGGTAATATTGTTGCTATCGATTTCAATGGGAACAAAGTGACTCTCCTGACAGATTATACAAGGATGTATACCGGGCTAAATCTCAGTATAGATCGAATACTTTCTGATGATTTCCCCAATATTCTGGTTGAACTAACTATCAGCACAGTTGATGGTTCTAAATATGTCGGTCTTGAGGAGAATAATTTTTTACTTGCAGAAGATAGTTATACAAATAGCAGTATGTCCTTAATCTCATCCGGGAATAAAACAGATTTTGTAGATATCAGCTATCTTGTAGAAGGTTCTGATATAATAAAAGTTTCAGGGTCAGCTAAAGTAGATGCCATGAAAGACCTTCTTGATTCCATAGAGGGACGGGGGGTGATCAGTATTATCACTGCAGAAGAGATTCCTGTTCTTGACCTTGAACAGGGGTCTGGTATTGAAAAGATTAAGGATTCTCTCAGTGTAAATACAAATTACAGTAAAAACTGGAGTTTTGATCTTGGAATGCGTCTGGCCTCAACTCAGCTTATTGGAGGAGGATCCAGAAAAGCTGTTATTTTTCTTTCCTCAGGCAAATTAAACCAGGAAGCGTTTTCCCACTACAGCCTTACAGAAACTCTGGATTATCTTAATAATAATGGTATTGTATTTTACACAGTTTATGTTAATGATAACGATAAATCTCCTGAACTGGAGTTTTTGAGTAAGGAAACAGGAGGGTTGACCCTTCCTCTTTATGGTCCATCAGGTATTAATGCAATACTTCCTCATTTAAGAAGCAAGCCTTCCGGGTCATATACTCTGAAATTCAGAACTGAAAGGGATTCTGACTTTGGCAGAAGAGCTCTTCCTGTTGAAGTCCAGGTTTCTCATTTTGACAGGAGTGGTAAGGATCGCTCTGTTTATTATGGCCCCGGGGAGTAGTTTTTTCATCTATATTTTAATTTTATTATACTGCATTCAGATCTTGACTATTAGCCCTAAGGTGCTTATTTTTAGTTCTTATAGGAGACTGGAGATAAGCTATGAATGAACGAATAATATACCTTGATAATAACGCAACCACACCCCTGCACCCTGAAGTGATAAAAGAGCTTACAAATAGTTTTAATATTTACGGGAACCCCTCCAGTATGCACTTTTTCGGCAGGGAAGCTATTAGTAAAGTTGAATGGGCCAGGAAGCAGGTGGCACTTCTTATAAATGCAGAAGAAAATGAGATAATTTTCACTGCCGGTGGTTCAGAATCAAATAATATGGTTCTAAAACAATTTCTCCTTACTTCTGCTTCCAGTAAGAGAAATAAAATAATTACTTCTGTAATAGAACATCCCAGTGTTCTGGAGACTGTTAGGGAACTGGGTAATGAAGGGATGGAAACAGTTTTTATAGGTGTTGATGGAAAGGGGCGGATTAATATTGATGAACTTGAAAAAGCAGTTGATAATAAAACAGCTCTGGTTTCTATTATGCTTGCAAATAATGAAATTGGTACAATACAGAACCTAAAAAAAATAAGCTCTATTGCCCATAGAAATGGGGCCCTGATGCATTCTGATGCTGTTCAGGCTCTTGGAAAAATAAAAGTAGATGTAAAGCAGCTTGAAATTGATTTTTTAAGTTTTTCGGGCCATAAGTTTTATGGTCCAAAAGGTGTCGGCGGGCTCTATATAAAAAAGGGATTAAAAATTGCATCTTTTATTCACGGGGGTCATCAGGAGAAAGGTCTTCGTGCAGGTACAGTAAATGGACCTGGAATTGCTGGTGTTGGTAAGGCTGCAGAGATGGCCCTGCTTGAGTTTGAAGTTGAGAATCGTAAAATAGAAGGAATGAGAGACAGACTTGAAACAGGTCTTCTGAAGTCAATTCCTGATATCGAAATTAATGGAGATTCTGACCACAGATTACCCGGGACTTTAAATATATCTTTTCCCGGTGCAGAGGGTGAATCGATTCTTCTTTATCTTGATCTGGCAGGTGTTGCTGTTTCAACAGGATCAGCGTGCGCCACAGGCTCCCTTGAACCTTCTCATGTTCTTATTGCAACCGGTGTTGATATTGAAAATGCCCATGGCTCTATAAGGTTTAGTTTTGGCAGATTTAATGTAGAAGAAGATGTTGATTATGTGTTATCCATATTACCGGATATCATCGAAAAAATACGAAAGATGTCAACATTTTCTCCAGGAAATAAATTGGGCGACGCGTAGCGTCGGGAACCCATTATTAGTTATAAAGGAAAAAAATAATGAGTGGACCGGACTGGGTATATACAGAAACAGTAAAAGATCATTTTATAAATCCAAGGAATATTTTAACTGATGAAACAGAATTCAATGCCGACGGAAGTGGGACAGTTGGAAGTATGGCCTGTGGTGATGAAATGCTTGTTGCTATAAAAGTTGAAAATGATATTATTACAGACTGTAAGTGGAAAACTTACGGATGTGCCAGTGCTATTGCCAGTACTTCAATGCTATCTGTTTTTGTAAAAGGAATGACTCTTGCTGAAGGATATAAAATAACTCCTGCAGATATTACAGACCAACTTGGTGGGTTGCCAAATCATAAATTCCATTGTTCTGTGCTGGGTGACAGAGCATTAAGAACTGCTATTGATGATTATCTGGAAAAGCAGGGTAGAGATAATCCTTTTAAAGGTAATACTGCTGTTATGATATGTGAGTGCAAGGAAGTTACAGATCAGGATATTGAAGATCAGGTAAAACGGGGAGTCACCACTTACGAAGAACTTCAGGAAAAGACGGAAATAGGTACTGTCTGTGGTAAATGTAAGGACAAAACTCTTGAACTTCTTCATGAGTACAATCACTTGTATGGTGGTACTTATGGATAAAGGGGTGTGTTGAAATGTCTGATTTTCCAGGTATAAATATTGGTACAGATCTGGATGAAGGGGTTGATACAAAACCCCGGGAACCTGAAATGTACAAGGTTATTTTACTTAATGATCATTATACTACTATGGATTTTGTAGTTGATGTTATTATAAATATTTTTCATAGATCTGCTGGTGAAGCAACAAAGATTATGATGGATGTCCACAAAAAGGGTCAGGGCGTTGTAGGTACTTATCCTCTGGATATTGCCAGTACAAAGGTCTGGCAGGTTCAGGAAAAAGCCCGGGAAAAAGATTTTCCTCTGGAGTGTATTCTTGAAAATATCTGATGAAGTTCAAAATGCTTTAAATGCAGCTTATCTTGAGGCAAAAAAGCGTAAACATGAATATCTTACTCCTGAGCATATTCTTCATATTGCATTATTTTTTGAGGAAATAAAGAGTATTTTTAATGAGTGTCAGGTTGATATAGAAAGTGTTAAAAAGGATGTAGATTCCTATCTTTCTAAAATGGTTCCTTATATTGAAGATCGTGACCCTGTTCAGACTGCGGGATTCCAAAGTGTAATAGAAAGTGCAATTTTTCATACTGAAACTTCTTCTAAAAATACTGTTGATCTGAATGATATTCTTGTATCGGTTTTTGATATTGAATCTCTTCATGGGTCATATTATATGCGCAAGGCAGGTCTTACCAGATATTCTCTTCTAAAGGCTATTAGCAGGACTGCTGACGAATACTTTCTGAATCCTTCTGATGAAGAATTTTTAGATAATGAGGATTTTGCTGAACCAAATGGAAAAAAACAGCGTAAGTCTGCAATTGAACTATATACCAGAAACCTGAATAAGGCTGCAACCGATGATGAGCTTGAACCTCTTATTGGGCGGGAGGATATTATTGAGCGTACAATTCAGGTTCTTTGCAGGCGGTTAAAAAATAATCCTGTTTTAGTAGGTGAACCAGGAGTAGGTAAGACTGCAATTGCAGAGGGTCTGGCTGCGAGGATTGAAGAGGGCAAAGTTCCTGATATTCTAAAAGGCTATAGAATTTTTTCTCTGGATATGGGTGGACTTCTTGCTGGAACCAAGTTTCGTGGTGATTTCGAAGAAAGAATGAAAAAGATAATAGAAGAGTTGAAAAGAGAGGAAAAAGTTATTCTCTTTATAGATGAAATACATACAATTGTGGGAGCCGGAGCTGTATCCGGAGGAACCATGGATGCATCAAATCTTCTTAAACCGGCACTTGCAACAGGAAAACTTCGCTGTATGGGATCTACTACTTTTTCTGAATATAAAAAAAGTTTTGATAAGGATCGTGCCCTTTCGAGACGTTTTCAGGAAATTAATGTACCAGAAACATCAATGGAAGAAACTCTTCAGATACTGAATGGCCTAAAAGAAAAGTATGAGTCCTATCATAATGTTACATATACAGAAAAAGCTCTTGAATCTGCTGTGACCCTTTCTTCCCAATATATGCGTGAGCGGCATCAGCCGGATACAGCTATTGATGTTATTGATGAAGCCGGTGCCTGGCTTCAGATCCTTTCATACCGTACCGGTGATAAAGATAAAGAACCGTCAAAAATCGATGAGGGAGAAATAGAAAAAGTTATTGCACGGATTGCCGGTATTCCTGAACGGACAGTTTCAAGCAGTGAGATTGATCAGTTACAGAATCTGGGAGATAAATTGAAAAACCTGGTTTTTGGTCAGAATATGGCTGTAGATTCAGTGGTCCAGGCCATAAAGAGATCCAGAGCAGGGTTTGGGAAGAAAGATAAACCTGTGGCATCATTTCTTTTTGCAGGTCCAACAGGAGTTGGAAAAACAGAACTTGCAAGACAGCTTGCAGAAACCCTTGGGGTAAAACTTCATAGATTTGACATGAGTGAGTATCAGGAAAAGCATACTGTCAGCAGGCTTGTAGGAGCTCCTCCAGGTTATGTTGGATATGAAGAAGGCGGGCTTCTTACTGATCTTGTAAGAAAAGAACCCCATGCAGTTTTATTATTGGATGAGATTGAAAAAGCTCATACTGATATTTTTAATATACTGCTGCAGATTATGGATTACGCAACCCTTACAGATAATAATGGACGAAAGTCTGATTTTAGAAATATTATATTAATTATGACAAGTAATGCAGGAGCCAGGGATATAGGTCGTGATCTTATCGGTTTCGGTGATTATAAAATTACCGATGAAGCTATAAAAGATGCAGTGGATAAAACATTCAGTCCTGAGTTTAGAAATAGACTGGATAAGATTATTTCATTTAACAAACTGGAAAATGAAGTAATCCTCAAGATTGTAGATAAAGAAATATCAGAGTTTTCTATACTTCTTGCAGAGAAAAATGTAACTTTGGAACTTAGTTCTTCCTGTAGAATATGGATTGCAGATCATGGTTACTCTTATGAGTTTGGTGCAAGAAATATTGCCCGAATGGTAGAAGATAAAATTAAGAACTTTTTTGTAGATGAGATTTTGTTTGGAAAGCTGAAAGATGGTGGAGTTGCAACAGCAGATATTAAAAATGATGAAATAGTAATATCTGTTAAGGATTAGTTAATGGATAGCTCTTTTCCATACATAAATGAGACTGAACATTTCCAGTTTCCGGATATAAATAATGCCAGTCCTGAAGGTATTGTCGGTATGGAGGGTAATCTTTCTCCGGGAATGCTTCTTTCAGCTTATAAACAGGGAATATTTCCCTGGTATTCAGAAGGGGAACCTATTTTATGGTGGAGTCCGGATCCCCGAATGGTTCTTTTCCCTGAAAATATACATATTTCAAAATCTATGAAACGTAATTTTAAAAAGCATAGGTTTTCATTTTCTATGGATAATCAGTTTAGGGAAGTTATTAAATCATGTGGAGGAATTTCCAGAAAACATGAGGACGGAACCTGGATTACCTCAGAAATGAAAGATGCATATATAAGCCTTCATGAACTGGGATGGGGCCATTCCCTGGAGGTCTGGGAAGATAACGAGTTGGTAGGAGGACTGTATGGTCTTTCTATAGGTTCTGTTTTTTTTGGAGAGTCAATGTTTTCAAAAAAAACTGATGCATCAAAAACAGCCTTTATTGTTCTTGCACAAACCCTTGGTAAATTAGGATTTTCAATGATAGATTGCCAGCTCTACACACCCCATCTTGAGTCTTTGGGAGCAGTAAAAATTGCTAGACAAGAATATCTGGAACTGTTAAATAAAGGGTTAGAGGCAGATACCCGTAGAGGGAACTGGCACAATCTGATAGATTGTAAGGGCACGGCGCGCCGTGCCCCAACGAATAAAACAGGATAAAACAATGGGAAGACATAGAAAAAGCGCAATTGGCGAAGTAATAACAGGTACTGTAATGATATCTATTCCATTTTTCTTATATGGGGGATCTTCCTCTATGGGAATGGGTATGCATATGGGTTTTCCTTTCTGGAGCTGGATTCTTGTTGCTCTTGGTGCAGGTTCTCTTATTAGAGGTATTACAAGGCTGGCTGCAAAAAGTAAAAAAATGATAGACAGTAAACCAAATGCAAAAAAAAGAAAGCTTGAACTGGAAAACATGGTTCTCAGGGCAGCAAAAAAGGCTGGTGGAAAAGTTACTGTTGCCCGGACTGCACTGTTTATAGATGCTCCTATAGAAGAAACAGAAACTATTTTAAACAGTCTGGCATCCCGTGGGCATGCAAATGTAGAAGTTTCGAGCGAAGGTCAGATCCTGTATATGTTTCCGGATTTTTTAGAACAGGATAAGCTTGAAATGTAAATACTTAATATTAGCAATTTTTCCTGTTTTAGTATCGGTAACATGGTTTTTTATAGTTTCCAGGTAAAAATAGTAAGAATAATTTTAGAGTTGTTATATTGATGATATAATTAGCTTAATGGTCACAATAAGATTCTATGAAGAGCTAAATGATTTTCTTGTAGTAGAGAAAAAAAAGGTTAGTTTTACTGTTAAAACCAATCCGGGCCAGACTGTAAAGGATCTTATTGAGTCGGAGAATGTTCCCCATACAGAGGTAGATCTAATTCTAGTAAACAGTAACTCTGTTGACTTCTCATATCAGGTAAAGGCTAATGACAGAATATCTGTTTACCCTGTTTTTGAGTCCCTGGATATAAAAAATGCAACAAAACTTAGACCCCTGCCTTTAAGACTGCTCTCCTCAAATGGGGCTCTGTTTATACTCGATGTAAATCTTGGAAAGCTGGCCAGATACCTGCGCATAGGAGGATTCGACACTCTCTACAGCAATTCATATAAGGACAAAGAGATTGCGGAAATATCTGCCCGGGAAAACCGAATTGTGCTGACAAGGGACAGGGACCTGTTAAAACGTTCCATAATTCAAAGGGGATACTGGATAAGGTCTCAGAATGTTCTCCTTCAGTACTATGCCGTACTGGAAAGATTTGACCTTATAGACTCTCTATCCCTCTATTCCCGCTGTCCCCAATGCAACGGAAAACTTCTACAGGTGGATAAGAAGGATATTCTGGACAGACTGGCTCCTAAAACAGCAATGTACTATGATAATTTCAAGGTCTGCGATAGCTGTGGTAAAATATACTGGAAGGGAAGTCATTACAACAATTTTATTAAAATGACAGGTATGGATTTGCAGTAATTATTGGGGTGTCACCTGCCATAGAGGCGAACACAAGGTTCGCCCCTACAGCAGGTCGGGCTTTGCGATGGTTCCGTTTGTTTTTATATATGGACGCCCACGCAGGGGCATCCCTACATAAAAACAAACCGCTGCGCGCATCTCCAATCCCTGACATAATACCATAAGTGTTTGTTTTAATATTCTCGTTTTGTGTGTTTAACGCAGTTCAGTTTTAGATGTTTTATAATTGTAACTAGGTAAACTACTTTGTTGAGGGGGTTGTTGCCTGAAAATGGTAAGTACTTATACCCGTATGGTAAATTAAAATACCCCACTGAAAGAAAAATTTGCTGGACAGGTGGGGTAGGTAGGGTTAGTCTGGAATGGGTGTGTAGATACACAGTTGCGGTATAACAAAAAGTAATAAATATCAGGTCTTAGTAAATCCTTTGGTAATTATTGGTTATATCGTTTTATTTTAGGAAAACTGTTTAGAGTAAATTTATTCCTGAGTTCTCTGTGTTTCTTATTTGTTTTTTATGGATGTAATTGTATTGTTTTTAAGCTTATGAAATATAGAGAATTCGGGTGATGTCATATGTTATCACTTCTCCTGCTTAGAAATGTCTGGAAGTCCAAACTGACGTAGGCTTTTTAGAGTTAAAGTGTTATTTTTAAGAAATTTCAAATGGGGAATTTGACTCTGGAGCTAGTTTACTGCAGTTGATTATGAATTACTGAATGATGCAGATCTTACAACTGTTTAATTTAGGAATTTAAGAAAAGAAAGAAACCCCGGTGGAAGAATAGCTTTGGGAGAAGTTGTATGGATTACAGTTTCTATTCAAGATCAGTGAGAGTTACAGAATACAGGATCTGCATTTTTTTGAGGAATTTAGAAAAAATGTGTGCCTTTTCAGATAAGTGTAGTACAATACTGGATAAAAATGAGTTATGTTCAATGCCCATTTTAAGAGGTTATTATACTCGCCCGTCC
>DAOWEB010000412.1 GCA_030638735.1 Spirochaetaceae bacterium | reverse complement strand
TCTGGGTGTAAGTAATGATGAAGAAATATCTTAGTATCTTATGAGTACTCTGGAAGATGCCAATAGATCAATTCTTAATGCGCTTATTCAAAGAAGACTTAAGACTGAAACATATTCAGACAGAATGGCTATCCTTGAAAATTTAAACAGTCAGTTTGAAAGCTACTAAGGAGCAATTAATATTCCATGTGGATATGGATGCATTTTATGCATCAGTAGAGCAGTCAGATCATCCCGAGTATAAAAACAAACCGGTTATAATAGGAGCCAGCCCCGGGCACAGAGGGGTTGTGGCTGCCTGTTCTTACGAAGCCAGAAGGTTTGGAGTCCATTCAGCTATGCCGATTTCTCATGCATACTCCAGGTGTAAAGATGGAATTTATCTTCCTGTGAGAATGAATCGTTATCAGGAAGTAAGTCGGCAGATAATGGCGGCTTTTAATGATTTTACCCCTGATGTTATTCAAATTTCAGTTGATGAAGCTTTTCTAAATATGACGGGAACAGAAAAATTATTTGGAACCCCGGAAGAAACTGCATATAAAATTAAAGCCAGAATAAAAAAAGATACAGATCTTAACATCTCAGTTGGTATTGCTCACAACAAATTCCTTGCAAAACTTGCTTCTGAATATAAAAAACCTAATGGTCTTTACATAGTTCAAAAAGGAAAAGAAATTGAGTTTATAGATTCTCTGAAGCTTGGAGATTTATGGGGTTTGGGGAAGAAAACGCTGGAGAGACTTGAAAATATAAATATTAGCACTCCTAAAGATCTAAGAAAAATGGATCAGTCTCAATTAGAGGAGCTTTTAGGCCGTTCATCCGGAGATTTTCTCTATAAAATTTCAAGAGGCATTGATCCGGGGATGTATACCGGAGAAATTAAAAACAGATCTGTAAGTAATGAAATTACCTTTAGGGAAGATACAAAGGATTCAGAGGTCTTAAAACTAACTTTACTGGAACTTTCATATCAGGTAATGTTCAGAGTTTTAGAAAATGAGGAAAGAGGCAGAACTGTTCAGCTTAAATTAAGATATTCTGATTTTAAAACTATTACTGTAAGAGAAACCCATAATTTTCCAATTAGTTCAGCCGAAGAATTGTTTAATATTGCAGGTAAACTTTTACATAGAAAATGGAAGAAGTCTGAGGAAATACGTCTTATAGGTTTAGGTCTAAGTTCTTTGGAAAATATTAATACACCGGGACAGATTGATTTATTTGAAGACGATTATAAAAAGAATATAAAATTGGAAAAGGTTGCTCTGGCTATAAGAAAAAAAGGAAATAAAATGATAAAAGCCAGTTTGTTGGATAGGAACAGGCCGTAGGGCTTCGTAGAGGCAGCTCATCGGGTTTTGTAGGGACAGCCACCCAGGGTTTGCAAAGCAAATCCTGGGTGACTGTCCCTACTCCTACAGGAATATCCCTATTCCCAATCAGCCAAAAGTTCTTTTGCTTCCTCTATATCATCAAAGTCACCAGGCTTTTTATCATTAAGTTTATTTAGTTCAACCAACATCCAGTTTAAAATAATAACAGCTTCTTCTCTGTCAGACATATTTTTAATTCCACTGGAGCTGTAGGCCGTTGCTTTTGAAAGGTTCACTAATCCATCATAAAACCAGTTTTTTTCCATTTGTGAGCTTTTTGATTCAAACTTACCCTTTTCCTTTCTCTGTTCACTAATTCGTTTACTCTCTTTCCATTTCCGGTTCCAGAGATGTTTTGCCAGCTCCAGATAGTAGGCATAGTCATAAGGTCTGTCAGGTTCATCCTGGTTGTCAACTGCTTTTCTTGCAAGTGAAACAGCATAAGCCTTGTTTCCAAAGGAAATTATACCAGGCACTGAATCATAGAGCATTCCAAGAACATGGTAGGAATCTCCATGGTTTGGATTGCTGTTAACAGCTCTTTCAAGGTCATCTCTCATATCATCAGCTTTAAAAAGAGAATCTAAAATACCCTTTGTCTGTCCCCATCTTCCTATATTTGCAGCACGCCAGTAATATGCATTGTAATTATCTGAATTAAAGGACAATGATTTTGTGGCATAATCCCATGCAATTTTGAATTCTGAAAGAAGCTCATTTTTTGAAGCACCATCACGTTCAAGCTGGTCGGTAATTGCAAGAGCTGCTCTGGACATTCTCCAAAGAATCTCAGATTTATCATTGTTATTACCTGCAGAAGCCAGTTCTCCTTCCAAAAGCTTGAATTCTGCATCATAACCGGCATTTTCATGAAGTTTGTCTGCTTCATCCATTTTTGCATTACCTGCAAATAATGATACTGAAAGAAAAGGAACCATTAGTAAAAGTAATATTTTTTTCATGTAATCTCCTTTGGTTGTTGAGATCGTTCCTCGGTGCAAGCACCTGCGGTACGACTCATTGGCGAGCAACTTAGGTTACATAGCCGTGCAGTAAGCGAAGCGCACGACCATGCAAACTTTTTTGTGACCAGCCTTTAAGAATATTTCCCAATCAGTATAACATATATGTTTTTTAATTCAATCCGCAGGGACCAATGCCGTTCGTCCCTGGGTCATGAATTCCTTATCTAGGGTTGTATTTTGTAAATTTCAACACGATGATCCAAAAAATCTGTAAATGCCAGAAAGGAACCATCCTCCGACACAGCTAAACCTGTTGGTTGATTTCCTCCCCAAACCCAATTTGTAATTTTTTTAAGCCTGGTATCATAGATATATATCTTTCCAAAATCGGGACCCTTTTGAAGGTATCCATTTTCGTTATTATGTCCTCTGGAAGAGATAAAAAGTTTTTCTCCATCAGGTAATAATTTTATTGTATTTATATTACTTCCTGCATAAAACGATTTTATAACAGTATCTGTTTTAAGGTTAAGTATGGAAACTGTTCCATGAAACATATCAGAAACATACAATCTGTTTTGTTCTTCTGATATTATCACATGCCTAAGAGCTCCATTGCCAAGATCTATATTTTTAAGTAGTATTTTTTTTTCTATATCAATTTTGTTAATATCTCCTGATGTGAAATTACCAACATAAAGAAACTTTTCATCTGGTGATATAGCCATTCCCCTCGGGATACCATTAACTGAAACAGTCTTTTCAACCTTATAATCTGTAGTATTAATTATGGATATATTTTTACTTGTCCAGTTTGAGATATATGCTGTATCTTCATTTTTATTAAGTGTAATAACTTTTGGCCAGGATCCACCACAATCAAAACTAAGTTTATACTTCCAGTTTAAAGTATCGAAGACATGTATCATTCCTGTAGTCATTTGGCTGACCCATATCTCATTCCTTGATGTAAAAAATACCGTTTCTACAAAGCCCTTTTTTTCGCTCCATTCTACAGGTGGACTTAGAAAATAGAGTAATTCCATATCTTTTAGGGAATATATTTCTACTCCACCTCCATTTAACAGGGCAATGGCAAAATATTTCCCATTTACAGAAAACTCTACACTTTTGGGCTGGCTGCCGGTTTTTAACATATCCATGTAAATAAGAGGACTTTCAACTTTTTCCATTTTTATTTCTAAAGGATTGAAATTATTAAAATGTTTAGAAAAAATATACTTATCACGAAATCCTTTGGAATGAAGAAAAAAATTGTCTATGTTGATTGGAATTAAATACTCACGGATATTATTTATATTGCTAAAAGGTTCTTGAATGATATTGTCTATAATTAAGTCATATTCTATTGGAAAAACTTTTAATGAAATTTTTCTGGTATCTGGTTCAAGACTGCTTATACTAAATACAGATGTTATAAAAAAGAAAAATATTAGTATACATTTCTTCATACAGTATTAAAATTTTCCGGAGAAACTTCTATTAAATAGATATTGCTGTATCTATTGGAGTCAATACATTTGTCTAAGCCTGGAAAAAGAACTTCACTAAAATAGAACAAAACATCTTCCATGTCCTTGTTGCTGTCTGATAGAGAAAAACGGTAATAACAATCATATTGGGAGAGTATCGATTTCCATTTTGGATCAGACTCAAGATCCGGATCAGTTAGCTTTCTTATTGTAGATCTGAGTCCTCCAAACCAAACTCTGGAAATATACATTAAATTCAGGCGCTTTTTATCATCTTTATAATATAATTGAAAGACTCCGGATTCCGCAGGAACTGAGGCCTTTATATCATATCTTTCTGCCTTTTTTAATCCGGACCAATGTATTTCATAGTAGGCATCATTATCTTTTGTTCTTTTAGTTATTTCTCTTTTCATATTGTAAGCAGATTTTAACCTCAGGAACAAAAAATCACAAGACGAAAAAGAGAGTTTTTTACTTCTTATATGATTTCCTATCTTTCTATCTTCCTGTCTCCATTCTCCCGTAAGCCTACATCTCTCTTCCCCTTCTCCTCATTAACAGATATGATCTTCCTATGCCTATAAACATAGTTTTAGTTGAACCGGAAATACCTCAAAATACAGGTAATATTGCACGGACATGTGCAGCTATCGGAGCTAATTTGCATCTTGTAAGGCCTTTGGGTTTTTCTGTAGATGATAAGTATCTTAGAAGAGCTGGCCTGGATTACTGGAATCTTCTAACAGTCAGTTACTATGACTCTGTTCAGGATTTTTTGGAAACTGTTAAAAATACTCAGGTTGTTTATATTACTACTAAAGCAGAAATTGTATACTCTGATTTTAAATATCAGGAAGATTGTTATCTTGTGTTCGGAAAAGAAACAAAAGGTCTTCCTGAAGAGCTATTAGCAAAAAATCATAGTACCAGTGTAAGAATTCCTATGGTTAATGAAGCACGGTCCCTGAATTTATCTAATTCAGCAGCAATAATTGCGTATGAGGTTCATAGGCAGTTGGGGTTTTCCGGGTTACAGAAAGAGGGACATTTGCACAGGATGGATTGGGATACGTAGAGACGCCCAAATTGGGCGTCTGTACAGGATATATATTATAATTTGATCTGTAAAGACGTAGCATGCTACGTCTGTGCTAAGGAGATATTTTAAATGAAAATTGGTATTATTGGTGTAGGAAATATGGGCGCTGCCATTGTAGAAGGAATGAAGAAAAGTTTTCCTGAAATAATTATTGGTATTATAGATACAGACAATAAAAAAGCAGAAGATGTTTGTAACATAGTAGAAGGAAAAATATTTCAGTCAGATAATTATAAAGATTTTTGTTCATACTCTGATATTATAATTCTTGCAGTAAAACCCCAGTACCTCGATGATCTTTTTGTTAAGCTTTCAGGTTATACCAAAAATAAAAAAATAATCTCTATTGCTGCAGGAAAAACAATATCATATTTTGAAGAAAAAACAGGAAGTCCCAATATAATAAGATTCATGCCAAATATTGCAGCTACAGTGAGTGAGGCAATTACTGCAGTTTCTCCGGGGGAGAATACATCTGAGGAATTCATAAAAGAGGCAGTTAATATAGCAGAATCCTTTGGTAAGGCTATTATTCTGTCTGAATCTCAAATGTCAGCATTTACCGGCCTTTCCGGTAGTGGAATTGCATATGTATTATTGTTTATTCATGCTCTTGCTCTAGGTGGGACAGAACAGGGTATTTCTTACGATCAGTCTTTAAAAATTGCAATACAGACTGTGAATGGTGCAACTGCAATACTTAGTAAAGATACTCAAACAGGTGGATCAGAAGAAAATCCTGTAAGTCTTCTTACAAAAGTAATTTCTGCCGGAGGAACTACAATAGCAGGAGTAAGAGCTTTGGAAGAAGGAAAACTAACAGCTACAGTTATGGATGCTGTACAAAAGGCCAGTAATCGGGCTACAGAACTGGAAGGATAGATATGAAGCTCGAGCATACGGCAATTAATGTATCAGATCCTGTTTCAATGGCAGAGTGGTATAAAGACAATCTGGGAATGGAAATTGTTAAAGCCATGACTGATGGACCTTTAACCCACTTTTTAAGAGATAGTGGTGGTATGATGATGTTGGAAATTTATAAAAATCCACCGGATAAAATACCTGATTATAAAGAAATGGATCCTCTTATTCTTCATTTTGCTTTTGTATCAGAAAATCCTGAATTAGATAGTTTAAGACTTAGTGCTGCTGGAGCATCTATTGAAGATGATCTACTCCTTAGTGATGGATCCCGGTTGATTATGATGAAAGATCCATGGGGAATTAATATACAACTGTGTAAACGAACCACTCCGCTACTTATTGGAAGATAAATTATTCTTTGAAAGAACCAGAGTATTGGTAAAACAATGAAGATTGATTGTCTGGTCATGAGTAACAAAAAGAATAGTATTGTCTGTAGAGGCTCCTATTATTTCACATAATTCCAGTATTTTCCCCTTGTTATGGTTGTCCAGACCCTGACATGGTTCATCAAGAATTAAAAGATCTGGGTTTTTTATCATAGCTCTTGCTAATAGTACCATCCTCATTTCTCCATAGGATAGGGCATTGAATATTGATTTTTGTTTATCAACTAGTCCAATCAGGTTAAGCCAATTATTTGCTTTCTCTTTATCCTGGCTTGTTATTTCTGAATATAGGCCAATGGAATCATAAATACCGGATATAATTACTTCAAATACTGTAGCCCTTACTCTATAATTAAGCTGAAAGTCCCCTGAAACAAACCCAATTCTCTTTTTTATATCCCATACGCTTTCTCCACTGCCTCTTTTGCGGCCAAAAAGAGATATGTTATTTGAATAAGCTTGTTGGTTATCTCCATTAATCAAACTTAGCAGAGTTGATTTTCCCGATCCGTTTACACCGGTAATTTTCCATTTATCACCTCTTTTTACTTGCCAGTTTACTTTATTAAGAACCTTTATATTTTCATAATTTACAGAGACATCCTTCATTTCAATAAGAAATTCATTACTAAACTCAGTTTCAAATACTTTCTTATCCTGATAAATAATAAAATCAGAATGGGAATTCAATTCTTTCTCAATTAACTGTTCTTCCTTAAACATATTTATCCCTAAGTTTAGTTTGCCGGAGAATTTTACCCTGCCTTTGGAAAGAAGAAGCATATGAGTACATTCTGTAAAAATGTCTTCAATTCTGCTGGTTATAAGAATTATTTTTTGTTTATTTATTGCTATATCATTTATAATTTTTTTAAGATTTTTTCTTGAATCGGTATCCAGACCATCAAAAGGATCATCTATAATAAGCAAGTCAGGCTTTTTTAGAAGAGCTGAAAGAAGAATTGTTTTTCTAAGTTCTCCGGTTGAAAGAAATTTTAGACCTTGATTTAGAACACCGACTAAAGAAAACATAGATAAAAGATTATCTGAAAAAGCTTTATCTCCATATTCTTCAAGGCCAAGCCATTCTTTAACACTTGTACCCTTATCAATGGCTCCATGCATTAATCTTGAAGCATCTTTTTTTCTTTCAGATTCAATTATAGTATCCTGCAGCTCAAATGAAGAGTAAGCTGTCTCAATTTTCCTGGAAATCGACCCTTTTTCAGGCTCCAATAATTGGGCAATTACTTTTCCCAGAACAGACTTGCCGCTTCCGTTTATTCCTGCAATTACCCATGCACTTCCAGGGGAAAAATCTGCATTAATATTATCAAGAATAATTTTTCTGTCGATTTTGACTCTGATGTTCTCAAGTTTCAGCATTTTTAAAATCCCTTTTATTATTTTTAATCTGTATAAGATCGCTAAAGACCTTTACATTAGGATTATTAATATTCTTTCTATTCATACATATTCCAATAAGATAAGATTCAAATGCAGGCTCTATATCAATTATTCTTATATTATCTTTGAAAGGACTTTTGTCTATAACCAGTTCAGGAACAAGTCCAATACCACAGCCAAGACTGACCATCGCAAGGATAGCTTCATTTCCAGAAACCTGGGCGTAGATCTCCGGACTGATATTTTTTTTATGAAACCATATATCTGCTCTTTTTCTTGCAACACCTTTTTCCGGAAGTATAAATGGTGTATTGTACAGATCAATATTTCTGCTGTTTTTCAATAAAAAGCCTGTATTAAAGTCAGGAGCCACAAAAACAAGTGGAGTAATTGTAATAGGATAAAAAATAATATTCCTGGGGAGTTTGTCCGGCATAGAAATTATGGATATATCAACTTCTTCATCAATAACCTTCTGCATAGTGCCTGATTCATTTCCCGTAATCAGATTTATATGTATATCAGGATAAAGTTCTCTAAACTCTTCTATTATTGGAGGAAGTATGCTGTAACATGCAGTTACAGTGCAGTATAGAGAAATTTCTCCTTTTAAAGTTTCTGCATTTATAAGAGCATTATTTTTAAATTCTTTTAGTTTTTCCAATATATCAATGGCATAATCTTTAAAAAGTTCTCCAGCAGGAGTAAGTGCTACAGATCTGTTGCTTCTTTCCAGTAAATTGTAACCTAAATCAGTTTCCAGTCTCTTTATACTTCTGGTAAAAGCCGAAGGGCTTAAATTACACCTCATACTGGATTTACCAAAATGGAGAGTTTCTGTAATACTTAGAAAATGTTTTAATTGTAATATATCCATTTTACGCTTCCTTATGTTGCATAATTAACAATATTATGGGTTCTATAAACCATTTAACACAATAAATATATATGATATACTAACGAATAAACAAGAAGATCAGGAGAATATTATGAATTATTTTAATTCTTTACCATTAAGATTGCAAATTGAGGAACTTGGCCAGTGCCGGTTTATGAATGAAAGTGAATTTACAGGAATTGAAAAACTTAAAGGAAAAAAAGTTGTTATAGTTGGATGTGGTGCCCAGGGTTTAAATCAGGGTCTTAACATGCGTGACAGTGGACTGGACATTTCCTACACTCTTAGAGAATTCTCTATTAAATCAAAACGACAGTCATGGAAAAATGCTACAGAAAATGGATTTAAGGTTGGAACATATAAAGAAATGATCCCTTCTGCAGATCTTGTATGTAACCTGACACCGGATAAACAGCATAGTCCTGTAGTAAAAGAGATTATGCCTCTTATGAAAAAAAATTCAGCTCTTGCTTATTCTCATGGTTTTAATATTGTAGAAGAAGGGATGCAGATAAGAGAAGATATCACTGTTGTCATGGTTGCTCCTAAATCTCCAGGAACTGAGGTAAGGGAAGAATATAAAAGAGGGTTTGGTGTTCCAACTCTTATTGCAGTTCATAGAGAGAATGATCCAAATGGTGATGGTCTTGAAATAGCAAAGGCCTATGCTGCTGGAACGGGTGGACATAAGGCAGGAGTTCTTCATTCCTCATTTGTAGCAGAAGTAAAATCTGATCTTATGGGCGAACAGACCATCCTTTGCGGAATACTTCAGGTTGGTTCATTGCTCAGTTTTGATAAAATGATTGAGAATAATATTAATGCTGAATATGCAGCAAAACTTGTACAGTTTGGATGGGAAACAATTACAGAAGCCCTTAAACATGGTGGTGTGACAAATATGCTTGACAGGTTGTCAAATCCTGCAAAAATTGTTGCATATGAACTTTCAGAAGAGCTGAAAAAACTAATGGGTGATCTTTTTAAAAAGCACATGGATGATATTATGAGCGGTGCATTCTCTTCCGGTATGATGGAAGACTGGGCGAATAATGACAAAGATCTATTAACATGGAGAGAAGAAACAGGTAAAACAGCTTTCGAAAATACAAAAGCTACAGAAAAAGAGATTAGTGAGCAGGAATATTACGATAACGGAATACTCATGGTAGCATTTGTTAAAGCAGGGGTTGAGCTTGCATATGAAACAATGGTTTCTGCAGGGATCAAGCCGGAATCTGCTTATTATGAGTCCCTTCATGAAGTTCCCTTAATTGCAAATACAGTAGCCAGAAAAAAGCTTTACGAGATGAATGTTGTTATTTCAGATACAGCAGAGTATGGAAATTATCTCTTTGCCAGCAAATGTATACCAATGCTTTCTGATTTTATGAAATCTGTTGATTCTGATGTAATTGGAAAACCTCTTTCGGTTAGTGATAACAGTGTTGATAATATAAAACTTATAGAAGTTAACGAAGCTCTTAGAAATACCGGAGTAGAAAAAATCGGAAGAGTACTGCGTGGTCATATGACAGCAATGAAGGCTATTATTTAATAAGATACTTACAAAGATGTTATTACCGGCTGTCTGTCAGCCGGTTTTTTATTTTTATTTATCAGGAAATTATATAGTGTGCACTATAATCACTGATAATTTGAAATCCAAGTTTTTTATATAGGGCAAGAGCCGGTTTATTTTCTTTTTTTACATAAAGGACAGCTTTTTTTTCTGAGGAATGAATATCATTTAAAAGAATTTTCATTAAATATGTTGAAATCCCCTGACTCCTGTATTCCGGTTTTGTATAGACTCCTCCTATTTGATTATATTTAAAACCCCTGCCGTTTGTATTTACCTTTGCAATTACTTTCTTTCCAAATGACCCAAAATAAACATTTTGATTTGTACAGGTTTTCTTTAAATTCATCAGAATGGCCTGATAATTTATTTCAGAGCTTCCCATAAGTACTTCTTCCAAAAGATATGCTTTTTCCAGAGGAAATAAAATCATAGTATCTCTTTTTTTTGCTTTCTTTACTGTAAGGGAAGTTTTTTCAATATAAAATTGAGTTATAGTATTCTTCTTCAGCAGTGAATAATTTATTGTTGAATAAGAAGTGTAGTTCAGAATATTTTTTATATATTCAGTATCTTTTGTTATTCCAAGAATACAAAAAAAATTCTTTTTATATTCAATTATCTTTTCTACCATTTTGCTGACAACCTGATACGACGGTGAGTTATCAGAAAAGAGGGGCATTACAATCCCTCCCGAGGTAATCATAACAGCATTTAATATTTGGCCGGGAATTGTATCTGAAACTTCACAGAATATTTTAGCTGTTTTTGACGGTGGGATAATTAGTTGTTCCTTATGGTTCATTCTTGTTATGAAAGAAATTGATTTATATTCAAACTTTTGTGCAAAATTAAAAAAAGTCTCCCTATAGGATGATGTTAGTTCAATTACTGCCACTAATTATGTCCATGGTTTTGTAAACTTTCTATTGGTACAGTACCAGTTGGTGAAAAATTACCCAGGATTGCAGAAAATCCGGCCAAAAATGATTCATATCCTGTTCCATATACTGCAACAGCAGATCTAATCCATTGTTGCTCCTGTATTAAAACAGGAGATAAAGCTGATATTACTGTTACTTGAACTTCCAGATTCTCCAGCGTTTTCAGCATCTCAAGACTGAAATCATTTGCAAGACAAAAAATTACTCTATCATAATTTTGAGCTTCAGATTTAAAGTCGATGAGAAAATTCTGTTCTGATTCTTTTTCAGGGATAAAAGGGAAATAGTAGGTTGAAGCATTTTTAATTTGTTTTTTCCCTTCATTAAGAAATGTTCTGTATGGTGCTGCAAGAAGAATGCTGCTATTATCATCAATGCTTATTGGAAGTTCATTATTTCTTAGAATACTTACACTTCTAAATGCCTGGTCCAGAAAAAAATTACTTCCCTTTATGCTGGGGATATCATTTTTTATTTTTTCAATGTCAGGATACAAATTTACAGAATCTTCTCTTTTCAGGTAGGTAAGCTTTGTTTTTAAAATTCTACTTACAGATTTTGTAACTATATTTTTAAAGTCTTTATCTGTCTGAACTTTATGATAGAGATAATCCCATATTTTTTGATATGTAGATGCAGTACGGGAAATCATTATTATATCATTTCCTGCAATAAGAGCATTATAACAGGTTTCGTCTATACCTCTTGATGTAATATCAGCTCCAGCCATTACCATATCATCGGTAATTATTATGCCTTCAAATCCCATTTCCTCTCTAAGGAGTTTTGTCAGAAAATATTCAGACCCTGAAGCTGCAATATTATTACCGGTTATTTCCGGAAATGAGATATGTCCGCTCATTATAGCAGGTATTCCTCTTTTTATAAGAAAACGGTATGGAAGCAGTTCTCTGTCCCAAAGAGTCTGTAAATCTGCATTTACCACAGGAAGCATTCCATGGGAGTCTCCTCCTGCTGATCCATGTCCGGGAAAATGTTTTGCTGTACTGATAACTGCTGTGCTGTCCTGTCCCTGAAAAAACGAAGTTGATAGAGTTGCTGTTGTCATTGGGTCAGAAGAGAATGCTCTCGGGCCAATGACATCTGCATCAGGGTTTGTATAGATATCCACAGTAGGGGCAAAGTTCATATTTATACCAATGGTTTTTAGTTCCTGGCCTATATATTTACCTGTCCTATATGCATCTTCAGGCATAGAAGTTGCCCCGATACTCATATTTCCTGGAGTAATTGAAGTATTGCCTTTTACATGACGTACCCACCCACCTTCCTGGTCAGTAGCAATAAAGAGTGGAATCCCCAGAGGGGTTTCTTCCGCTGTTTTCTGCATAAGAGAGATACTTCTGCCTAATCTTTCCAGATTGGATACATTCCACCCAAAAATTTTTACTCCCCCAATTTTTTTACTACTTATCCAATCAAGAATTTCTTCTGAAGGATCAAGACCGTAGTATCCTAACAACATAACCTGACCAAGAAGCTCTGTATTATCCATTTCTGAGATTATTTCCTCGATAAGAATATCAGTTTCTGTGTTATCAAAAAATTGTGGGAGGGCAGGGAGGTATAGAGTGAGTGTGAGGAATAAAACAATAATTAATGTTTTTAATTTTTTCATCCCATCCCCATTGATCTGTAGGCGTCTTTACGGATATAGATTTCATGTAATATCACAAGTCTATATATATCGCATCCCTTTTATATCATCGATATGCTGGGTAGCACAATGGGTGGCAACTGCTCCTTCACCTGCTGCTACAATAAGCTGTCTGAATGGAGTTGCTCTAAGATCGCCAACTACAAATAATCCGGGAGTTTCTGTTTCCATTCTCTGGTTTGTTATAACAAATCCACCATCATTTTTTTTTATTTCAGGTATTAAAGACGTTTGAGGAAAAGATCCTACAAAAATAAAAACAGCATCCATTTTTTCTTCTTTAACTTTACCTGTTAAAGTATTTTCCAGAACAACACTGTCTACTTTAAAATCTCCCTTAATTTCTTTTAACACAGTATTGAATTTGACTTTAATTTTTTTATTTTTTAAAATTCTGTCAGCTAAAGATTTCTGGGCTCTAAATCTGTCTTTTCTATGAATCATAACAATTTTGGAACTTAAATTTGATAAAAAAGAAGCCTCATCACAGGCCGAATCGCCGCCACCGACAACAAGAATTTTTTTATCTTTAAAAAAAGGGCCGTCACAGGTAGCACAATAGGATACACCCCTTCCTGAATATTCTTTTTCCCCTTTTACATCAAGGAGACGTGGTTTAGCCCCTGTAGACATGATAACTGCCAGGGATGTGAACTCACCATTAGATGTCTTTACATGAAACATATCTCCATTTTTTGTAAGTTCTGTAGCAGATGTGGTAAGAAACTCTGCTCCAAAGGCTTCAGCCTGTTTTTCCATATTTTGTGAAAACTCAAAGCCGGAAATTGGTTCAGGAATACCCGGATAGTTTTCCAGATCACTGATATTAAGTGCCTGACCTCCTGGAGCCATTTCCTCTATAACAAGTACCTTTAGGTTTGCTCTTGCTCCATACTGTGCTGCTGCCATACCTCCGGGTCCTGCACCTATAATAATCAGATCTTTATCAGCATTCATATTCTCCTCCTGGCTTTCTTCCTGAATAGAATATAAGGAAAAGCATATATAGAGTCAATACAGACAGTTGTCGGATTTATATTTACTGATAGCTGATAAAGCTAAACTCCAGTTTTGAATGACCGATCATAGAGCTAAGGGGAGTGTGCCTGAATGATGAAAGAGCTTGATAATACTAAGCAGCTAATACATATTCTCGAAAAAGAGATAGCCCATATAAATGAATTTACTGAAGTAGAAAAATCAATTATGGACTCTGTTATTGAAAATAACTGGGATACTCTGGAAGGGGCAATTACTCAGTGTAACGATATTTCACAGATAATTGAGAGACTTGATGAACAGAGAGAGACCTGTGTTGAAATCTTAAGAGTTAAATCAGGTGAAGATAGTTATGCTCATTTCTATCGATTGACAAGTAATTTGGAAACAGAGAACAAAAACAGGATAAATGATCTCTATAGAGATCTTAAACTCGCTGTTCTGAATCTCCGGAATATAAGCTGGAGAATTGATGCTTATACAGGCACGGTTACCGGAATAATGAAACAAACACTTAAAGAGATATATCCAAATAGAAGGGGTTCTTTGTACTCCAGATCCGGAATGATTAAAGAAGCAGATAGTAATCCTATGGTTTTAAACAGAAAATTATAGGTTTTTTTAAGCCTGGTCGCCAACAAGTTGGCTGCTCGGCAATGTATCCAAAGGAGCCATGCTATGCAGTCCACATTTGCAGGAATTGAAATAGGAAAAAGAAGTCTTGTTGCACATACTACAGGTTTAACAACAATAGGTCATAACCTTAGTAATGCTTCAGTTGAAGGGTACTCCAGACAAAGGATACAACTTGGTTCCTTTGATCCAATTTACGTACCGGGACTTAACAGGGAAGCTACCCCTGGGCAAATAGGCCAGGGTGTCTCTGTAACGAGTGTGGAACGGGTACATGATCAAATTTTACAGGGTAGAATAATAAGCCAGGCAAATGGGCGTGGTTATTGGGAAGCACGGGATAAATACTTACTAATGGTTGAGCAGGTATATAATGAACCTGCAGAAACATCACTTAGGAGCCATATGGATCAATTTTGGGAAGCATGGCAGGATTTGTCATTAAGGCCCGAAGAAACAGCAAGCAGACAGGCTGTAATTCAGCGTGGACAGACTCTAGTAGGGAGTATACATAATCAGTATCGCGGGCTGAAAGACATTAGAGATATGCTTGAATTAGAGGTTACAGCAACTGTTGACAGTATTAATGGGATTTTAACAGATATCAGTAATCTTAATGAACAGATAGTTAAAGTAAAAGCAATGGGTGATAATCCCAATGACCTTCTTGATCGCAGAGATCTTTTAACAAAAGAACTGTCCGGGCTTATGGAAATTACAATTGACAACAGAGATCCTGACGAATTTATCATAACCACAGGTGGATTCCATCTTATTCAGGGCAGGGTTGTTTCTCTGCTCACGGCAGAAGCAGACCCTCTTAATGAGGGGTATTCTACTGTACAATGGTCTGCCAATAATGATGAAGTACACCTTCTGGGAGGAAAGCTTGCTTCTTTTGTTCAATTAAGGGATCAGGATCTAAGATCTGAAATTCAGAATCTGGATATGATGTCGATAAATTTTATTGATATGGTTAATGAGAATCATAAAGCAGGATACGGGCTTAATGGTAAAACAGGAATTGAATTTTTTAATGAATATCCTGTGGTTAATAATGTAGCTGGTAATTATGATACAAATGGAGATGGAGCCTTTGATTCTACTTATCTGTTCAGAATAAATGGTGGAAACGAACTTAATGGCAGTGAACAGATTGGTCTTCAGGGAACTATGCAACTTTCAGGACCTTCAGGAAATATAAGTGTAGATTATTTTCCTACAGATACAGTAAATGATATTGTAAAGAGAATAAATCTTTCCGGTTCAGAGGTTGTTGCAAGACTTGATCGAAATGGTCATCTCCAGTTGAAGGCTTCTCCGGCAGCGCAAAAAGTGAATCCAGATTTTGTAATTAGACATATTGAGGATGACGGTCAGTTCCTTACTGGTTATGCAGGTATTTTAATAGTTTCAGGGGCGGACGGAGCCTATAATTCTGACCAGGCAGATGCTGTTACTACCCTACGGGGTAATGGTCTTGCTTATTCAGTTGCTCCTGTCCCGCATCCTTCCGGCTGGCTTGAAGTCAATAGAACTTTGTTAAATGACTCAGGTTCCCTTGCAGCAGGTTTTGGTGTAAATGGTCATATCTCTAATCCTGGTGACGGTTCTGCAGCAATTGAAATTGCAGCGTTACGTAATAACAATGTAATGGTTGGACGATTACGTAGTTTTGATGAGTACTTTTCGTCAACAATTGCCAATGCCGGATTAAAAGGGGAAGCAGCTTCCAGGGCTTTGGAGACTGAAGATTTGATTATGAAGGATCTGGAAACAATGAGAGAATCTATATCCGGAGTCAGTATTGATGAAGAATTAGCTCAGATGATCAAGTTTCAGCATGGTTATTCTGCTGCATCCAGATTTATTACTGAAGTGACTAAAATGCTGGATACCATTATAAATAGAATGGGAGTGTAATTAGATGACCCGTGTAAGTACTAATATGACAAATGATGATATGCAGTACTATTTACAGTTAAGAAATTCAGAAATGAATACACTGCAGAATCAGATGGCAGAGGGCACAAGAATAAAGGATCTTAGAGATGATCCTGTCAGTGCTGCTCATTCTGTAAAATATTTATCAAAAATTGATCGATTGAACCGTTTTTCCAGAAATATTGATGATATTATGAGTGAAAACAGGATTGCAGAAAGTTATATGGTCAGTGCAAATAATATTATTCATCGAGTGAGAGAACTGGCAATTCAGGGTGCAAATGATACTTATACTGATTTTGAAAAAAATATAATGGGTGAAGAAGTAAATCAACTTTTAAATGAATTAATTTCAATAGCAAACGCAAAAACATCAGATGGCACAAGTATGTTTGCAGGGGATAAAACTCAGAGTGATGCTTATCGGATTTTATCAGGTCGTGTCCCGGGTTCTTTAAATAAAGTAATTACAGATGTTCACTATGCAGGTTCAATTAATCCTATACAGGCAGAAATATCTGAATCGAGCTATATTGATGCAGGTTTTGCAGGAAATCGTGTCTTTTGGGCAGAACAGCAGCAGATAATTTCAAATAGAGATGCTCAAAATTTTGTAGCTACTGCAGATTCTAAATTTCGCATAGATAATGATTATATCAGTATCTATGCAGGGGATAACATTCATACTGTAATTGCCAGAATAAACAGTTCCGATGCTGCAGTTAAAGCATCACTTGATCCAGTTCAAAATTCTATAGTTCTGCAAAGTACGACAGCACATCAAATTTGGCTAGAGGATAGTGGTAATGGTCGTGTTCTTAAAGATCTCGGTTTAATAAAAGAAATTGGTCATCCTCCAAATAATATATCAAAGGATGCAGAGATAGGAGGGGGATCATTATTCGATATGGTTATAGATTTACGGGATCAGTTGTATGAAGGAAATACAATTAATATTGGTGGTTCCAGCCTTAAGGGGTTAACCCTTGGGCAGGATAATCTTATATCTTCTATTGCATCCCTCGGTTCCCATGAGGAAAGACTACAAACAGTAAAACAGCGTCTTAATTCTGAAATACCGGAGACTATTGCACAGAATTCCAGAGAAGTAGATCTTGATATGACCAAGGCGATTACCGATCTTAAGATGCTGGAATATACCCAAAAAGTAGCTATGCAGGTAGCAGGGAGAATACTTCAGCCCACATTACTTGACTTTCTAAGATAGATGGGTAAGTCTAAAAATATAAGGTAGGATAAATGCAGGTACTAACTAAACCGTATGGAAAGATAGAAGTAGATGAACGCCAGAAAATTCATTTTCCAGGTGGACTCCTTGGATTTGAGAATTTAAAGGATTATTTATTACTGGATGCAGCCCAGCAGCCTTTTTATTGGTTACAGTCTCTGGATGTCCCGGAAATTGCATTTGTAATGATAAATCCAGGTATTTTTAGACAGAATTATCAGCCTGAGGTTTCAGTTTCCGAATTGGAAGAAATTGATCTTACAGTTATAGATACAGAAAATTCACTTGTTTTTACCATTGTTACTATTCCGGAAGAACATTCAAAAATGACTGCAAATTTACAAGGTCCTATAATAATTAATAGAGATAAAAAGTATGGACGTCAGTGTATATCAACAAATAATGAATATAAAACACAGCACTATGTTCTTGAGGAACTAGCAGCAGAAAAGGATAGTGTATGTTGATATTAGCAAGAAAAAAAGATGAATCTATTATTATTGATGATAATATAGAAATATCTATAGTTGAAATAAAGGGTGATCAGGTGAAGATTGGCATAAAAGCGCCCAGATCTGTTAAAATATTTAGAAATGAAGTTTATCTGGCAATACAGGAAGCAAACAAGGCTGCTGCGAATTCAGGAACAGAACTGCCTTCTCTTGATATTTTTAAGAATCCTTAAGTTTTTTATAAATAGTATCAAATTCTGAGTTAATTTTAACAAATATTTCTATAAGATCAGGATCGAAATGAGATCCTGAATCTTTTGTTATAATCTCCATTGCCTTTTTATGTGTAAATGGTTCTTTGTAGCTTCTTTTCATTCTTAAAGCATCATAGACATCCGCAATTGCTACTATTCTTGCAGCTAAAGGTATTAATAATCCACTAAAACCATAGGGATATCCATTCCCATTCCATTTTTCATGATGAAAATTTGCTATATGGGCTGCCATAGGATCCTGGTATGCACTTAAAATTAAAGCACCACTTTTTGGATGTTCCTTCATTATAATCCACTCTTCTTTTGTAAGGTATCCTGGTTTTGTTAAAATGTAGTCAGGAGTACCAATTTTCCCTACATCGTGCATAGGAGCAAAAATAAATATATTTTCAATGAAATCGGTATTTACCTCATAATAAGCAGGTTTATCAAAAAGCTGCTCTGCAAGAACTCTTGAATATTCGCCTATTCTCTTTATATGATTACCGGTGTCGTTGTCCTTAAGTTTAGATGCTTCCAGCAGAGTGGAAAATGTACCTTCAAAAAAATCCCGGTTTTCTTTTGTCAGGTTATCAAACAGGCCAACGTAGATTGGAGGAATATCTATATTTATATTAGGTATTTTTTGTGTAAAATAGGGGGTTAATATAAGGTTGGCAATAATCCTTGAACGCTTACGATGTTTTGATTCCACTCTTCCCTTATAGGAAAATCCAGTTTTTTCATCTGTTATGTTTTTATAGATTATTCCAAGTTTTTCGGGGGTTAAATAAGGTGAAAAATCAAAAACCAGATTTATAGGGAGGTCTCTTTTCTCTTGAAGAAAAAGATCTTTATATGAACTGTTTTGCCATAGAATATTCAATTTTGGATCTAAAATAACTGCAGGGATCTGACTGTATTCCAAATTAGTCATTAATTTAAGATGGGGAAGGGTAATTATATAATTCTCATCTGATGAAGAAAAATCAGAATCGCTAAATAAGGTATTCTCAGTTTTAAGGTCAACAATACTATTATAATCAGATATTTCCTCCAGCTCTTCGAGATCATCATCTATCATAATTAACCCTTTCTAGTAATACCAATTTCGGCCTCACTTCTCCTTAAATATAATGGTCCTTCAGCAGATGGTGAAGGACCTGATTCCTGAAACTTTTTTATTCCCGGATTAATAAGATTTCCAGCCCAGGATTTTTTATTTAGTATATCTACACTGATATTGGGAGTTAGATTGATGATTTGTGAAAATCCCAATGCATCAGGTCCAGTTAATAATACCTTATCATATTCCTTAAGCCTGGCTAAAATATCTCCGGTCGTCAAATCCAGATTATCAGATATTTTTTTTCCTTTGTTATATATAGCTGTATAGTATCTTTTTTTTCTTGCGTCAATTAGTGGAACAACAATTCCATCAAAAAAATCAAGACCGTATGCTATCATATCTAAAGTTGGAACTGTTACCATGGGAACACCCGATCCTAAACTTAGACCTTTTGCTGTGGCCATTCCTATTCGAAGGCCCGTAAAAGACCCAGGGCCAGCTGGACACACAATAAGATCAAGATCTGATACAGAAAGATCTTCTCTTTTAAGAAATAAATCTATTTCAGTTACAAGTGTTTCTGAATGTTTAAAACCCCTGGAACTTGAAAAATCATAACGATTTTTATCTGTTTCCAAACATATACTGAAAACACCGGTGGAAGTATCAAAAGCAAGAACATTCATTATATACCTTCTATATAAATTTGCCGTTTTTTATCAGGTAGAATGGATATGTCAATTAAAATTGTATTTTTAGGCAAAAAATCACTAATTTTTTCACTCCATTCTATAATGGTGATATTATTATCATACATAAATTCATCAGTTCCTAATAGTTCAAATTCTTCAATTGATTCAATTCTATAGAGGTCAATATGGAATAGATTTATTTTTCCAGTATACTCAGATATTATAGTATAGGTTGGGCTTGTAATTTCATCTTTTATATCCAGTCCAAGAGCTATTCCTTTTACCAGTGTTGTTTTTCCTGAACCTAAAGTACCCTGGAGTGCAATAATATTTCCCGGTTGCAGCTTTTTTGCGAGTTTTTTTCCAATATCTATTGAATCATTGGCTGAATTTGAAATTAAATTTGTCAGATGAGTTTTCCTTCTTTTTCCATTAAAAGTATATATTCTTTGAGATTTCTAATAGCTGAAATTACAGGAAAGTCTGGTGTTTTAGAGAACTTTATCTCAATTTCTTTTGTGCCAAATGGTGTTCTTTCAAGTGAAAATTCGATTTTGTTTTCACTTGTTTCCGATCTCTTATTATTAAGAACAGCAAGTCCCGAGAATTCCTCTCTATAGTGCAGGGGAATATCTTTTCGAACGATATTCTTAATATTAATAACTTCCATTCGATAACTTTATTAGATATAGAGCTAATCGTCAATAAGGTAAGAAGTAATCAGTATTTCAGCATGAAAATTTATCGATGATATTTATCCTTAACTGACAAATCATATATAAAGGAATTGATGCTATTAATATTTTTTTGAGATACTTTTGTAAACATTATATGCATAACTGCTCCCATAGGTTTAATTCTTCTAATTGATTTATTCTTGGCAAAAGCAGTAATTTTTCCACCATCAAGAGCTTCAAATTCAATTTTAAGAAGTTCTCCTACGCCAAGAGGGTAGGATGCTCTCATAGAACATCCACCTGCAGATATTTCAATAATTGTACCAAGTATCCCAGAGTTCGAATCAACAACTGCCTTTCTTTTTTGATTTCTTCCGGTGCCGGTAGTAATAATACGGATTGGATAGAAATATGCAGGTCTTCCCATAGCTTTTCGACGGTATTTTCTTTGTTGTGCCTGCTGAATACTTTTTGAGTGTTGTAAAAAAAGACTTGGTACACCTCTAATATTATTGTATCCGGATACCTTGCTGGAAAATGAGTAACCCTGACCGTTTGATTTCCAGAAAAAAACCTGAATTTTTGTCCACTTTTTCCATCTAATCTGATTCCCATGGTCATCTCTGGGAATTTTAACACCAAGATAATCCTGAAGGTTTGAAGAAACCTGGGATTCATATCTTGTACCACCTGGGGTTGAAAGATGCAGCTTCTGGCCTGGATTTAATTGTTTAGTTCCAGTCATAATTTGTTTCTTTTCACTGTTTCTTTCTATTTTCTGTTTTATCCTGTAAAGTAAGAGCTTTTGTCCCTCTTTAATATTTTCAGGGCTAATATCATCTTCAAGCCTGTTAAATGCTTTATTTAAAGTAGAATTAAGAGTTTTTGAATTTTTAAGAAGATTGAACGGGTCTTTTACAGAAAAGGTCTTAATAAGGTATTCCAGAGTTCTTATTTCGGGTGAACTAAGACCCAAAGAAGCAGCTCTTTTTCTAAAGGGACGCTTGTTGAATTTTCCTGATCTGCTGCTGGAATGTGACCGTGACCCTGAACTGCTTCCTGTAC
>DAOWEB010000102.1 GCA_030638735.1 Spirochaetaceae bacterium | reverse complement strand
TATCCTCAAGATTCCTTATTTTTGTTATATCTTCAAATACAACAATAATACCGATCTCAAGACCTCCCTGGGGGCGTAATTGAGATGTACTCAAAGCTATTACTTTGCTGATACCCCCGGTATTGATGTTTAATTCAACACCAGTTACATGTTGTTTATTTAATAAAACCGAATTAACAAGACCGCGCATGGTGTCAGGTAGCGCTAATAGTGATACTTTAGCAGATTTTACCTCTTTGAGCTCTCTGATAATTTTATAGGCAGAAGGATTAACTGTTATTATCTCTCCCCTTAGATCGATAGTAAGAATCCCGGATATCATATTTTCAAGTATTAAAGAATTATAAAGAGAAAGACGTTCTATCTCCCTCTCACCTACCTGGAGATCCAAACACATTTGATTAAAAGATTCTGCTACTTCTCCGAACTCATCATTACCAGGTTTTTTAAAAGGAGGATAAATATTATCTGCAGATATTTTATTGATTCCATTAATAAGGGATTGAAAAGGATAAATAAATGTTTTTCTATAAAATAACATTCCTGCTAACATTGCAGCTAATAGTGTAACAAGAGATATTATTATTGAAATCAAATTATACTGACTAATTTGTTTTTTTAAATTATTGGTATTAAATATACAATATAAATATCCTCCACTTAATCCGATAGATGACGTAGGAATATGACCAATGATATAATTTGTATTTGTAAATATTTTTTCCGTATTTTTTACCTGAAATATATTTCCAAATAATGTGTCCATCACTTCGGCACTAAGATTATCATTACTGATTATCATCTCATTTGATGTAAAAACAATCTGAATGTTAAAAAACTTTTCTAAAGATAATATAAAGTTTTTATCCAGTAAGATCCCGATTGCTATAGTTGCAATTACTTCTTTATCTCTTTTTATCGGAGATACTACAACAAGCATTACAGAACTATCTCCTTCAGTAATAAAGCTTGAAGTATCACCTTCGAGAGCATGAATTAAATTATTTGTAAATAGAATATTTTGAGGTATATTTTCTCCAATACTTACCAATTGGGAAACATCATCTTTAATAATGGAAATATTATCTGTACTAAGGACAAAATTTGGTAAATTGGAAATATCCCCCTTATAAATGGATATATAATCTATATTCAGAGATTGCCAGTAAAGAATTAACTCTCTGTTTAAAAGACTTTGTAATTCCAATTCAGTGTACTCAATAACCTTTTCCTGTCCTGCAAGTAGCTTACTCTTCAATTCCAAATCTATAACAATTTTATCAAGATAACTGGAAACACCATCAATAGTTTTCAACATCTGGTTTTCCTGGGACGCATTGTTTGTTTCTGAAATTATTAATGAAAGAGAGAGTAATGAAACAATAGTATGAAGAAGAATAATCATAAAAAAAAGGAGTATTATTTTGGTAGAAATTTTTAGATTTATTTTCTTCATGATTATTCAGCATAAAGCAGGAGCTTGAGAGCTGTCAAGAAAGAAAACTATGTACTCCTTAACGCCGTATTTCTCATAAATTTCTACACTCTGGAATTACATCAATCATTACATTTACTAGAAAATCAGAGTCTTTTAGACATGAATAATAATTACAATTAAAAATCGCAGCACCTTCCCTGATAACTGGGAACTGTCAACGGCCTCACTCCCACTCCCAGGAAAAAACCTCACTTGCTGCTGTCTGATCATCTGCCCGGGAAATACCTTCCTCGGAATTGGAATTCAGAATAGGAAAACGGCCTGCCAGTTCGGGGTTCAAATCTTTAACTTGAGTAAAAGTTTCATCAGCCATTTTTATGTTTCCTTTCTCCAAATAAACCATAGTCAGGTTCAGGAGAATCCTGGAATTTTCCGGATCCATTTCTTTTGCCAGTTTATAATAATCCTCTGCAAGATCAAGCTCTCCAAGAATTGAGTGTATATTTCCTTTATTCATCATTGCAGGAAGATAGTTTTCCCGGCTCAGTATTTTTTCAAACTGTTCCATAGCTTCACTGTACATACCATATCTGGAGTAGAGTACACCAAGTTTGTTGATAAGAGTTTTGTTTTCTTCATCATCTTCTATAGCAGAAAGGAGATCATACTCCCTCTGATATATCTCCACCTCCTGATATCGTCTCAATTCCTCCAGGTAGGATGTCCGAACCAGGGCACTGTCCGGGAGAGTAACATCAGCCTGACCGCCTATTCCCACAGGTTCAAATACACTCCAGGCATCTCCGGTAGTAAAAACATTTGCTTCACCGATAGAATTATATCTGTTAAAAAGACCGGCTCCCTTCTCCCAGGCCTTCAAAAAACCATGATCCAGGGCAGTGGTTTCAACAGGAAGCCATGATTGACCATCTATAAAAATCAGCTGATCAGGATGGCTGAAATACCGTGAGGCCTGATCCTGGGGAATTTTAAGGTTAAATGCCGTGAATATATGTCCCGGTACAGTTATAAACGCTGTTTTGATACCAATAGATTCCAGAAGTGAATTAAATAGAATGGAAAGGTCGTCGCAGTCCCCGGCTCTGTATTCCAGAGTATGTCGGGGGAACTGGAGGAAATCCACTGCATTTCCTGTTTTCGAATACTCCAGATAGGGGGTTGATGGATCAATAACATATACAAGACCCGAAATTTGCATTGCCTCAAAAATTCGCATGGCAAGGAGTAGATTTTTATTTAAGCTATTGCCTGTATTATCATTTACCATTGCAACTACACGTTTTGCATATTTCAGGACTACAGGATCCTTTGGTGTCACAAATGCCGCAACTTTGCGATCATCATCCCATGTTATTGCATTTCTGTCATTTAATCTGATGGACTGGATAATGGTACCGCTGAAATCTTTTAATCCGGTTGAATAATTTATATTTATTCTCACCGAAAGGGTTTCCGCTTCTGAAACCTCCAGTACTTTTTTATTAAACAGAGCAAAAAGTTCCAGTAATCCGTCTCTGTTGACTGCAAGTTCAGAGGGAATTACCCCCGGCTTCGGGTTATCCATGTACTCTTCAATAAACAAATCGCAGGAAAGTTTTTCTATGGGTAAGGTTCCGTTATTTACTATTCTCGCTCTGCCGATTGGATACCCGTCGTAATATTTATAGAATACAGGAAAAGCATCATCCAACTCCAGATTATCAATAAAAAGATGAGGACCAATCATAGTTTCAAAGACTGTCTGCATTGATTCACTGGATGGAAGTGCACGAAAGGGGTTCTCTTCTAAAAAAACCTTATACTGATTATTATTCACAGGATGCATAAGCCTTAAACGGGTATAGGATGGAGGTTGACCATTACCAGGCTCCTGCTTCTCCGCCAGAACTACTGCATTATTAAAATTTTGTTTAAGGCTTTTTGCATCGATACGCGGGATTTCTATATATCCGTTTATATTCATCACCATAATTTTGTATCTTTCAGTTTCGGTGGAGTAGCCCAACAATTTCTGGAGGGGTATTGTCACATCACTCCCATTCTCAGAATCCTCCCACTGTTTGACATTATAAAAATCTTCGGTAATCTGCATCAATTTTAAAAGTGCCTCATCACTAGCTAAGGAAGACCGCTCCCGGTATTCATCAATAGTCTCAAATTCATCTATTGGAGAGGTCAGATCGGGATCAATATCTAATAGAATGGCCGTGCTTGAATCTCTATCTATGAAAAACCTTTGAGATTGCGTATAAGGCAGACCAATAATGGACGAAAGCTTTCCAATAGAATCAGAATCCAGTCCTTCAAGATCACGGAATATGACTGTATTACTGTTATTACTTGTTGTTACAAGAAGTTTTCCATCAGGTCTGAATGCAAGATCCAATACATAATCCTGATTTCCGGAGATCACCTCTTCCTTTCGCCATTTTCCCCTCTCAATCATGTAAATATTAACCTGGCCGAGGCCGAACCCGCATGCAAATATGCTTCCATCCGGTGAGAATTCAAGGCTTTCGATATTTCCCGGACCTGCTTCAGGTATGGTTTGAACCTCATGGAATTTTTCACTGTCACGCTTATAGATAGTTATCTCTTTCCTTAGACCTGCTGCCAGCCATTTACCATCGGATGAAAATGCAAAACCATAAAGGTAATCGGTATTTCCATAGTATTGTTTGGGGACAATTTCCTGATGAGGTATAAACCTGTCCTCCAGAAACAGATAGAGATCTGCCGTATCATCATTCAGAATCACGGCCAGGATTTTTCCATCAGGACTGAAAACCAATTTCCTAATGGCTTTATCATCCACCTGAATCTCCTGAAAAAGTTCATACCCTTCAGGAGTCCTCCGCCATACTTTTAGTTCACCATAGTATGCACCGGTTGCAAAATAACTCCCTTCCGGACTCATCCCCAGACAAGTAAGCTGGTTCTCATGTCCCTGTAAAGTCTGAATGATTTCCATGGTATCGAGGTTGATTATCCCTATATCAGTCTCAGATTTATGTTTAAGAAATGCCAGAAATTTTTCATCCTGTGAAAATCCGAGTACACTTGAATTTGAATAATCTTCGTTGCCTCTAAAGATAAAAATCTGTCTGAGCTTCGAATTTAAAATACGAATTTGGTTGTCCCTGGTTGCGATCGCCGTATATGTGCTAAAGGGGGAAATTTCCACATCATTTGCCCAGGCATCCAAAGATATTATCTTTGACTGCACAGCAGAAAAAGACTCTGCCTGAAGTAACACTGGAATTACAATAAATAAAAGATAAAGCACCAAGACGTTAGATAAACTTTTTTTTCTTTCCATTTTTTCATTCTAAAAGGAAAGTGAAATTTCGTAAAGAAAAATTTTTCTATTGTTGACAGCAACTCAGAGGAATGTAAAATAAAGCATGATTCAATTTAATACATTATACAAGCGATTGGAGCAATAATGACAATCTTAAGGACTGTTGCAAGAATCCTTCTTCCTCTATCTTTCATCTGCCACATAATCAGCCTTATTCAATATATTATCTATAGAACTGATGTTGAAGTTCCTGAATACTGGTTTACATCTATTATTCTTTTTTTGACTTTTTCTTTTATACTCTCATTTATACTGGTTATTACAAAAACAGAATGGGTGATACTTATTATATTTTTTCTAAAAATAGCTCTTATCTATCTTATTGGATATCCAATGGGATCCATTGTTCTGATTGAAATGACCCTTCTTATATCTCTCATAATTGAGATAATGCTATACCTGCCCCTTGCCTATGGGATACTTGTGTCTTCAGGATCTGTTGTTTTTATAGTTTCCATGCAGAAATCTATTATTATTTGGGGAAAAGAGATACCTGCCCCGGATTTACCAGATTTAAGTATGCTTATTATATATCCGGTTCTTTTTATTATTATAACTGCTACCCTTAAATTTTGTGCAGGATTGAACGATGAAAAAAGTGATTCCCTTGATCGCCTGAACAAAGCAATTCAGCAAATAACAGATGCAAATATGGGATTTCAAAATTATGCATTCAGTGTAGAAAGGGAATCTACAGAAAAAGAACGAAAAAGAATAACCAGAGAAATTCATGATATTGTCGGATATACACTTACAAACCAAAGTATGATGCTTGAAGCATCGATTATTTTAATTGATAAGGATTTAATGCAGCTGAAAAAACTAATATACCATGCCAGGGATCAGGTAAAAGAGGGCATGGATGATGTAAGAACAACACTTCATGAGCTGCGATCTGTGGAAAAAATGGATAAACCCAGTATAAAATCAATTATAAGCCTGGTAAAATCATTTGAAGAAATAACAGGAGTAAAAACCGAAATTAATTTAACAAATATGCCCAATAACTGTAGTAGCAATATTGAGAGAATCTTAATTAGAATTATTCAGGAAGGAATGACAAATTCACTAAAACATGGCTCTGCAAATGTAATTAAGATAGTTCTTTGGAAAGATGAAAAAAATATAAGTATTTCAATACATGATAATGGTACGGGCTCAACAATGGTAAAAGAAGGTATTGGATTTAAGGGTATAGAAGAGAGATTAAAACCTTTTGGCGGTAGTATTGAAGCTGCAAATACTATAGATGGTTTTAGATTACTGGTTACGATCCCATTCCTTGAGGAGACTGAAGATGGATAATAAAGAAGTTCGCATAGTGCTGGTTGATGATCAGCTTCTTTTTGTTGAAAGTATTAAAGCAGTTCTTGAAAATATTACTGAAGATTTTAAGATAGTTGGAATGGCAGCCAACGGTATAGAAGCAATTGAATGTGCCAAGCAGTTTAAACCGGATGTAATTCTAATGGATGTTAGAATGCCTGAAATGGATGGAGTTGAAGCTACAAGAATAATCCATGAAAAATTTCCTGATATTCATATTATGGTACTGACTACCTTTGAAGATGATGAATATGTAGGAGAGGCTTTAAAATATGGAGCTGCCGGGTATCTTCTTAAAAATATTCCACCTGCAGAGCTTATCTCTTCAATCCGGGCAATGCTGGATGGAGCTATCCTTATCCATCCCAGTATTGCCAGGAATCTCGTTACCAAAGCATACAGTGATTACGGACATAAAAATACAGAAATAAAGAATAAGTACCCCTGGCTGGCTGATCTGAATCGTCGGGAAAAAGAGATCCTTCTGTTAATGTCAGAAGGACTTAATAATAGAGAGATCTCAGACAGGTCCTTTATTGCCGAACAGACGGTGCGCAACTACGTCAGCAAGATATACAACAAAATAGGAATAAGTGAAAGAACCAAGGTCAATAAGCTTGCCAGGGAAATAAGACCTGAACTTGAACACTTTTAGACATTTTTGTGTTTTTAGACAAATAGTACAATTAAAGTACAATTCGAGTACTATAATGTTATTGCAATAACTTGCTTCCAGCTCATACCCACTCTAAACTAGTATCAAAATCCTTAGGAGGAATTATCAATGAAAAGAACAATTCTTAAAAAAGGCATTGCTATACTCATGTTATTACTGATTTTAGCAGTTCCCTCCATCTTCGCCGGCGGAGCCAAAGAAGAAAGTAAAAGTGAAGAAGTTGTAACTATTACAATGGGTTCATGGAGAACAGATGATGTAGCTCAGATGAATGCTGTTTTTGATGCTTTTTCTAAAAAGTATCCAAATATCAAAGTAAAATTTGATCCTACAAACCCACCGGATTATAATGCAACATTAAGACTTCAGCTTGAAGGCGGTATAGGTCCGGATGTAATGTATTCAAGATCATACGCAACAGGAATGCAGCTTTTTGAAGATGGATACCTTTCCAACCTTTCCGGTCTTGCAGGAATTAATGACAACTACACTGCAGGAGCAAAATCACCATGGGCAACACCAAGTGGAAATCCTTTTGCTATCCCTTTTGTAGCAGTTTCTCATGGTATCTACTACAACATAGATATGTTTAACGATAATGGCTGGAAGATTCCGGAAACCTGGGAAGATTTCATTTCACTATGTGACACTGTTAAGGCTGCAGGAATTACTCCTTTGGCAAACTCCCTTGGAGACGAATGGGATATTGCAGAAGTAGTATTTATGAATATTGCACCAAGTTTTATTGGTGGATACGAAGGAAGACTTGAATACGATAGTGGAAAAAGAAAATACAACGACGATCAGGTTGTAGCACTTTTCCAGGCAATGGCAGATCTTGAACCATACCTTCCCGAAGGATATGCAGCTCTTACCTATAACGATAATATGGCAATTTTCATGATGGGAAATGCAGCAATGTATTTTGACGGTTCATGGACAGCAGCTGCATTCGAAGCAGAAGATACTGCCTTTGACTGGAGCGTTTTTGCTGTTCCTGCTCCAAAGGGAAAAGATGCTCATGTAACATTTCATGCTGATGCAGGTATTGCAATCAATGCTGCAACCGAACACAGAGCAGAAGCAGAAATTCTTCTCCAGTGGTTAGGCAGTGCTGAAGGTGCTTCTGTACTTGCAAATTCCCTGCCTACAGGATTCTTTCCAATGTCAAATAATGCCGTTACCATTGAAAATAAGTATGCTGATGCCTTTATTAAATTAAACGAAGGCAGAGGACTGGATGTAAGATGGCCATGGCCAAACCTTCTTGGTGGAGAACCAAGTGGATACGAACTTATCATGACCGGTTCTATTGGTGTTATCAAAGGAACTATGACAGCCCAGGAAGCCGCAGATGCTTTCCAGAATGGTCTTGCAGAATGGTACGCACCAGCTCAAAAATAAAAACTTTAAATCAGGCAGGACATTTTTATGTCCTGCCGCTTTTCAGGAGTAATTAATGGTTCAAAAAAACCTATCCCCAATGACAGATCAAACAGTATTAGGTATCAGAAAAAAACAGGATCTGTTTTGGATTCTATATTTACTGCCTGGATTGATTATTTACGCTTTGTTCATGGCTTACCCTCTTTTTAATTCCATGCGTCTTAGTTTCTTTACTGGCTCGGGTTATGTACTGAACGACTTTATTGGATTTGATAATTATAAAAAACTTTTTTTTAATGAAAGAATTTCTTCCCAATTCTTAGGAGCTTTTGGTAATACCTGGATTTTCTTTGCAGTACATATGTTTGTACAGAATATACTGGGCCTTCTATTCGCTACTCTTTTGATGTCGAAATTTCTAAAGGGAAGAGATATATTCAGAACAATTATTTTTATTCCGGCAACTCTTGCAATAGTAGTAACCGGTTTTCTCTGGAAACTGCTGCTAAATCCCCAGTGGGGAGCTTTAACGACCTTTCTTAAAGCAATAGGTTTAAGTTCTATTACAAAAGTATGGCTGGGTGATCCTCAGATAGCTCTTATTGTAATTGCTCTGGTTTCATCCTGGCAGTGGGTAGGACTTCCTACAATGATGTTTCTTGCTGCACTGCAGAATATTCCTGAAGAACTCTTTGAATCAGCAGAAATATCAGGAGCTACAAACTGGCAGACTTTCTGGTATATAAAACTACCACTTTTAAAACCAATAATCGGTGTGGTTTCTATACTTACTTTTACTGGTAACTTCAATGCATTTGATGTAGTTTTTGCCATGGCCGGACCTAATGGTTCGCCAAACTTTTCAACTGATATTCTTGGGACATATTTTTACAGGGTAGGTATAGCCGGAAAGCATCCAGTAGGCATACCTGACATGGGGATGGGCGCTGCTGTTGCAACTGTTGTATTTGTGGTTCTTTTTATTGGAGTTGGAGTTTTAAGAGTAATAACACAGGAAAAAAAGGGAATAAAGTAGCATGAAAATTAATAAATTAAAACTTCCCAGTTTAGCTGGTTTAGGAAAATATTTTATTCTTATTACATGGAGTGTTATTGTAATTATACCAATTTGGACTATGATTATAAACTCAATGAAACCTAAAATGCATATATACATAGATCCTTTTGGTCTTCCAAAGGAATGGACTTTTGCAGGTTATACGGCAATTTTTAAAGACAGTAGTTTTTTAATATATTTTCAGAATAGTATTTTAATTACCACTATATCAATTTTACTGATTCTCCTTGTAGGATCTCTTGCAGCATATGCTATTACACGATGGGATTCTAAATTCTCAAGATTTTCATACATATTTTTTCTTGCAGGAATGATGATTCCAATTAGAATTGGCAGTATTAATTTACTTCAAATAATTAAAAGTCTTGGCCTTATGGATAATTTACTGGGACTTCTTCCCATATACATTGCAATGGGGCTTCCATTGGCAGTCTTTGTCCTGACAGAATTTATTAAAGAGGTACCCATAGAACTAATTGATGCTGCACATATAGATGGTGCCAGTAATTCAAAAATATTCTGGATTATTATACTTCCGTTAACAAGACCTGCTATGGCAACAGTAGCTATTTTCAACCTTGTAACTATATGGAACGATCTGTGGTTCCCTCTTATTTTCATTAGATCTGAATCTCAAAGAACTTTAATGCTGGGTGTAACAAGATTATTTGGACAGTATCAAACAGACTGGACTAAAATATTCTCAACACTCACACTTTCTGCTGTTCCAATAATTATTCTATATTTGTTAATGGCAAAACAGTTTATTAAAGGTCTTACAGCTGGGGCAGTAAAAGGGTAGTTTCTTTTACTTGGAAATTTTGTTTACCTGTACTATGATACTGGAATTATGAACATAACAAAGAATACTTTTATTACGCTCACTAATCCGATAACAAAAGAAAACCTTGTGTTCTCTCCATCACTAGGTGGAACAATAGTTTCACTATGTCTGGGTCCTGATTTGCATCAAATTCTGAAAAATGATACTGAGGAAGAACTACAGGATAATCCTCTTTTCAGGGGTAGATTTTTATTTCCCTTTAATGACCGGATACCGGATGGAAAATATTCATTTAAAGGAAAGGATTATCAGTTACCAATAAACTGCAGTGATGATGGAAGTGCAATCCATGGATTTTTATACAACAAAGAAGTTTCTATAAAACAGACAGAAACAGAAGCAGTATTCTATTGGCGTACAGGAAAAGATCAAATACAAGGTTATCCATTTGATATATCTCTAAAAACAGAAATTATACTTCATAATGGAGGAGTTAGTATTTCTTTTACTATAATAAATGAGGATTCTATACCAGCTCCATATGCATTGGGGTGGCATTCTTACTTTAAGACAGATTTATCATCAACATTAAAAGCTGCATATCCCTACTATTTTGAAATTGACAAAAACTTTCTTGCAATGGGAGATGGTGTTCCATTATCCGGCAGTAAGTTTGATTTTACAAAGGGAGCCTCTTTTTCTAATATTTTTCTTGATCACACTTTTAAAGTTCCTGAAGATGGAATATCTATTCTTACGAACAGGAATTACAGTGTGAAAATAGAACAGAAAAATTTTGCTTACACTCAGCTTTTTATCCCACCGGATAAAAAATCCATTGCCATTGAACCAATTAGTTCTAAGTCCAATTCCTTTAATAGTGATGATGTTTTAATCCTTTATCCAGGGAAAGAATATAGTGCAGATTTGAGTATCGATTTAATCTGAATACTCAGCACCAATATATTGACATTGAAGCCCTGTATTTATAGCAGCTTTCATCTGCCTTTTATCTGAAGTGATAAAAAGATCAGCTTTCCATTCCAAAGCACAGGCAACATGTAATGCATCCATAGCTCGCAATACATTATTCTCTAAAAGTTTGACCGATAGGGATACAACAGCAGGAGTTATTTGAAGAATAGTTGCATCATGTATATCATCAAGTAATTGACTTTTTATTTCTTTGTAGTTTCTATTATCTAAAAATTTCTCTCTCAATCGCCTGTTTAAGCCGGAAGTAATTTCTGGTACTACAATTACAGAAAGACCTAACTCTGAAGCATCAAGAAGCAGAGCATCAAGTTTATCACTACCAACTTCCTCTATGTATCTTTTTGCAAATGAAGAAGAATCAACTACTACCTTCATTAACCCTCATTCCTTTCTTCCAATATGGCAGAACTTAGGTCGCTCCCATTAATTTGCAATCGAATTCTTTGTTTCTTCCATGAAGGTATTTTACGTAAGTCATCAGAAAAAGGAATAACCTCGGCAACGGGTTTACCACGGCGTAAAAGAATCAGTGTCTCCCCATGTTCTACTTGAGAAATAAATTTTGAAGCATTTTTACGAAACTCTGTAAAAAGTAAGGTCTTCATTACTATGCCCCCTTATATGTACATCTAAATGTACATACTAGAGCAGCATTTGTCAATCTAATAAGTAAAATCAGTAAGGAAACAAGTTCTATCTTCTAAAATAATTCATAAGAATATAAGAACTAACTCCCAATATTCTCATATCTGCAGTATCATCAGTATAAGTTATCTCAATTGAATCTGCCAGAACAGACAAACTTTGTGTTTTGATAATTCTTTTAATATTTTCAAACAGAAATGTATTTCCATCCATAATAGTTCCTCTCAGAATAATTAATTCCGGATTAAGTAAATTGGCAACATCTACTAGCTTTCCACCAATATAACCAGCAACTTCAAGAAAAATATTTCTGACAAAACGATCACCGTTATTGGAAGCCTTTATTACATCTTCTATATTAAGTTTGGATGTATCACCGTCACAGACATTAACTATTTCACTGAAAACACCACTTAGTATACCTTCTTTACATTTTTCAAGAATGTAATATTCAGTAGCAACAGTCTCCAGGCACCCCCGGTTTCCACAGGTGCAGATAGCACCATCAGGAATAACATTTGTATGTCCTATTTCACCTACAAAACCATTTTTCCCGAAATATATTCTATCATTCAGAACCATACCCATTCCTACAGTTTCAGAAAGCCATACACATACAAAGTTCTCAATTTTAATTCCTCTGCCATGAAATTTTTCACCTAAAGCTCCGGCATCTATATCATTAATAAGGAAAAATGGAAGATTGAATTCAGACTCAACTAATTCTTTCAATGGGACTTCCTTCCAATCCCGGGCCAGAAGATATTCATGGGATATTCCCTTCTTCATATCCATATAATCACCCATTCCCAACCCAATACCAAAAATCCTTTTCCCTGTCTCTTCAGCCTTTATTTTTAATTTTTTAATAAGAAGAAACAGACCTTTCATAAGTTCTGTCTTTGATATTCCCTTTGTGGTAGAAATAAATAGTTCATAAATTGTAATTCCTGCAGGATTTACAAGAGCGCCATGTATGTTGGAAAGATTAAAAATTAAAGCAATATTAACACCAATTTCAGGATCAAATTCTAAAATAATTGACCTCCGGCCACCAGTAGACTTATTTAAACCACTTTCCCTTACAAGACCAAGTTCTATAAGTTTATTAATATACTTTACAATAGACGAGGAACTAAGATTAAGTTTCGATGAAAGATCCCCCCGGGTAATTTCTGATGAGTACAATATACTGTAAAGAATATCAGCCATTCTTTCCTGTTGTATATTTCCATAGTCTTTAAGCATAGTATTCTCCATATAGATTTTAAACTTTAAATGAATATTAATCAATTATTTCACAAATACATACATATATTCACATATTTTTACGTTACTTTATTGACTTTTTACTTTAAGTCGAATATTTTTAGTATATATTTATGATTTTTTCTTATATCTATTAAATGGAGAATACTGTAATGAAAGGAAATGTAATAGTCGGTCAATCGGGAGGCCCTACTTCTGTAATAAACTCTTCCCTTGCAGGCATCATAAATGCTGCAGCAGCTTCAGATCAAATAGATAATATATATGGAATGAATTACGGCATAAAAGGTTTTATGGATGATAATCTTATTGATCTGGGAAAACAAAAGCAGGAGATTCTGGAAGGTTTACGAAATACGCCATCCTCTGCTCTGGGATCATCAAGACATAAATTAAAAGAAGAAGATCTGCCGGTAATTCTGAAAATCCTTAAAAAGTACGAAATAAGATATTTTTTCCTTATTGGTGGAAATGATACTATGGATACCATACACAGAGTAGAAAAATATTGTAAGAACCAGGGATACAAACTTAATGGAATAGGGATTCCTAAAACAGTTGATAACGATCTTTTTGGAACAGATCATACACCGGGTTTTCCTTCGGCAGCCAGATACAACATGCTTAGTGTTGCCCAGTCCGGAGTTCTGGCAAGAGATATGCAGAAAGTTGATAAGTTTGTAATATATCAGACTATAGGTAGAGATGCAGGTTGGTTAGCCGCAGCTACAGCCCTGGCAAAAAAAAAGGACTCGGATGCACCACATTTAATCTATTGCCCTGAACGCCCATTTATTAAAGAAGAATTTCTGGAAGATGCAAAAAACTTTATTGAAAAATATGGCTGGGTATCCATTGTTGTCAGTGAGGGACTTTTGTATTCTGACGGCACACCAGTAAGTGCAGCAAAAGAAAAAGATGCCTTTAACAATAAAGAATTTGGAGCCATGGGAGGTGCCAGCGTTGGACTCAACGTTCATAAAATATTAAAAGATGAAACAGGCTTTCGTGGTGAGTTCCAAATAACAGAGTCCTTAAACATGTGTGCTATTGACAGGGCAGTGCCAAAGGATCTGGAAGAAGCCTTTGAATGTGGAAAAGAAGCAGTTCATCTGGCACTCACAGGAGAAAGTGGATATATGGTTACAATTGACCGAATTTCCGATAACCCCTACAGGACCAGATTGGGAAAAACAGAACTTTCCAATGTAGCCATAAGGGCTAAATCGATGCCTGAGGATTTTATCAATGCCCGTGGTAATTTTGTAACAGAAAAACTAATTAACTACATGATACCACTTATAGGGAATATACCTGACTATATTCAACTTGAAAATCTTCTGCCATTCCAGGAGAAAACAGATGAATAATAAAACAGTTCTTGTAATTCAGGCTCATCCGGATGATACAGAAATATTCTGTTCAGGGACTCTTGCCCTCCTTAAGGAGAAAAGTTTTAAAATAGTTATTGCAACAATGACACCTGGAGGTATGGGCGGTGTTACACATGACGAGGCAGGAACAGCTGAAATTAGAAAAAAAGAAGCTGCCCTTGCAGCAGAAGTCCTTGAAGCAGATTACTTCTGCCTTGAACAGAGAGACGGTTATGTATTTGATAATACTGAAGCAAGAGTAAAAGTTACTGCTCTTATACGCAAGGTTAAAGCAGATATAGTATTAACTCATCTGCCCTTCGACTACCATCCTGACCACAGGGCTACATCATCTATTGTAGAAGCCGGAACAATACTTGCGACCCTTCCAAATGTTCCTACAGATGAAACTCCAGTAAAAGCAACACCATTATTGTACTATACTTCACCATTTGGTTTTACTGATAATATGGGTAGGGGAATTCCTGATCCTTCTTTTTTTATTGATATTACAAGTACATTTGAAAAGAAAAAAATAATGCTGGCCTTTCATAATTCACAAAAACAGGTAATGAAACTTATGTTTAAAATGGATGATTTTTTTGGAGACATGAGTGATTCTGATAAGAGACTCGGTCATATGGCAGGAGTAAAATATGCAGAAGCTTTTTGGCAAAACACAGGTGCAGGGTTTCTTAAAGAACCTTTAATACAGAAAACATTAAGAGATTTTATACCGGTTGCAAATACAATCCAAGGAGATAAAAAATGAATTTAACAGAGACAAAGTATTCCCAATTTTCATTATGCAGAGAGATGCTTGAAACAGCAGAGGTTGTTGCAGGTTTTGATATAAATGCAGTTTCCAGTTTTGCTGAACCGTTAACTAGTAAAAAAAGTATATTTTTAACAGGAGAGGGCAGCAGTAGAATATTGCCTGCAAAACATGCACTCTACAATATTCAAAAGCAGGGAACAGATCTAGCAGTTTTTACAGATGGAGGAACACAGGCACTGGAATACGATCTAAAAGATTCTATTGTTTTTGGCATGTCTAATTCTGGAAAAACAAAAGAACTTATCAGGCTTTTTTCTGTTCTTAAAAAACAGGGCAATAAAAATATTTTTGGTATCACTGCAAATAAAAACACTCCTCTGGAAGATCTATCTTCAAAAACAAATGTATTAAGCTGTGGTAAAGAAAATGCAGTTGCTGCAACCAAAAGTGTTGTAGAACAGAGCCTTTTCTACGATGCTCTTTTTTCTATTTATTCCGGTAAAGCAATGGGCAATTTATCAGATGCAGGAAAAGCAGTTCGATCAGCTTTGGAAATGGAGATAGATCGTAAAATTATTGATACTATTACAAATGCAGGAACTATTTATTTTGCAGGTAGAAATGATGGGGTTTCCGAAGAACTTACTCTTAAGACAAATGAAATTACACATAAAAAATCAGACTTCCTGGAAGGTACCTATGGGGTCCACGGTATTGAAGAAGTTATGAATAAAAATGATGTTGTAATAATTATTAACCCCTTTGAAAATGAAGAAGGAAAATTCAAGGAATGTTTAATTGACGGAGTTGGATTAAATATAATTGCTATCTCTTCAAGAGAAACAATTTTTCCAACAATCAATATTCCTGATGTAGGCTATTTTCAAAATTACGTTGAACTTGCAGCAGGATGGAACATACTTGTAGAAACTGGAATTGCTCTTGGTATAGATCTTGATAAAGCTGAACGGGCAAGAAAAGTAGGCAATGAATTTTTAGGGTAGATTCCGTAATGGTGTCCCTTTGTGGACACCATTACCATATATGAGCACCATTTTGAGTAATAATTTACAACATCTCTTTAAGAGGATCATCCTCATCAACCCCAATTTCAAGCCCCCCCACGCCTCTTAGCTTTCTTAGCATTACATTTGTTCTGGTAGTTTTAAGAACATCAAGAGAATTACTCGCTTTATGCAGATGACTGTAAACAGTATTAAGCTGTTCCTCGAATTTACCAAACTCAGTTTTTACAGCTTCAAGAACCTTCCAGACTTCACTGCTTTTCTTCTGAACAGCAAGAGTTCTAAAACCCATCTGTAAACTGTTTAACAAAGCAGATAGAGTTGTGGGTCCGGTTATAGTTATTTTATATTTACGTTGTAAGGTTTCAAATAAACCAGGATGCCTTAAGACCTCACCATATAAACTCTCTACAGGCAAAAACATAATAGCAAAGTCAGTTGTATGAGGTGGATCAATATATTTGTTATGAATATCCTTTGCAAAACTCTCGATAGTTTTTGTAAGTTCTTTTTGAGATATTTCAATAAGGTTTTTATCTCCACTTTCAAATGCATCCAAAAGACGATTATAACTCTCAATTGGGAACTTGGAGTCAATAGGCATCCAGACTTCACTATCATTACTCTGGCCGGGAAGTTTTACAGCGTATTCAACATTTGCCTGGCTGCCTTTTTTGGTTGCAACATTTTTTCCATACTGTCCTGGTGCAAGAATTTCTTCTAATATATTCCCCAGTTGATATTCACCTAATACACCTCTGGTTTTAACATTTGATAAAACCTTTTTTAAGTCTCCAACACCTGTTGCTATGGTCTGCATTTCCCCAAGACCTTTATGAACCAGTTCAAGACGGTCACTCACCTGTTTAAAGGATTCACCAATACGCTTTTCTAAAGTTGACTGCAGTTTTTCATCAACTGTTTTCCGCATCTCTGTAATCTGTTTGTTATTATCTTCCCTTATATCTTTTAAATGTTTTTCAATAGTATCTTTAACTTCTTTAATTCTATCTACTGTTACTTTATTTATCTCCAGCTGTTGTTTACCAAAATCAGCTGTACTTGATTTAAAATTAAGTTCAAAGGATCTTAAGGATTTAGTAAGCTCCTCCCTGCTTTTTAAAGCCTGTCGTCCATTTTCCTCTCTGTTTAAACGAAACTCTTCTCTGGTGTTCTTTCCACTTTTATCCAGGACAAAATCAAACTTACTTACAGAAGCTTCTAAATCCTTTAATTGTGGACTTATATCCACCTGGACCTTTTTAAATATAATAAAAATAAGATTCAGCAGTGCTAAAAAAATTAAAACAATTAGAAATATTTCTATCATAAAAACCTCAATATTATTTTATAAACTTAATATATACAAATACAGTTATTTAATAGGAATAAAAAAGAAATTTCAATTCCTTTTTTCCGGAAACAAAAACTCCCAGCATGTACCAGACTGCCCGTCTACCTTATATTCCCCATGAAGCTGATCTGTTAAAGACTCAATAATCATAAGTCCAAGAGAATGCTTACTTTTTAGTATATTTAAATCAGGAATGCCACTTCCATTATCACAAAGAGACAAGTTAATAATACCATTCTCTATTTTCAATCCAACCTTAATTAAAGGATCTGATGTTTTTTCAAAGCCATGAACTAAAGAATTAGTTATTATCTCATTTAATATCAATCCAAAAGGTATAAGGTTTTCAAGGTCCATATTTATTTTACTAATTTGAAGTTCATAGTTGATATGTTCACCAATATGGCCATAATCATCAAGAAGATAATTAATTAAACGATCAATATATCCTTCAAAATCTATATCATTAAAATTTTTACTTTCATATAATTTTTCATGAATTAATGCCATAGAATTAATTCTATGCTGGCTTTTTATAATTATTTCTTCAATTTCAGTATTTTCATTATCTATTAATTGCAGTCCCAGAAGAGAGGATATAAGTGTTAGATTATTTTTAACACGACTGTTTATTTCCTCTAAAAGAATGTCTTTCTCTTTTAAAGAATACTGGAATTTTCTCTCTGCAGCGATTTCATTTGAGATATCCCTGGCGATTGTAACAAGAAATTCAGGTTTGATTTTATAATTTTTTACTATTCCTGTAGAAATTCTAACAGGAAACTCTCTTCCAGTTATATCAATACCTGTAAATTCAACATCTTTGACAAGACCTTCCTTAAGAAGCTTCTCCCTGTACTTTTCCAAAGAAACTTCCTCAGTAGATAGAAAAATTTCTTTAACATTCTTCCCAAGAATATCCTTATCCGTAAAGACCCTATACATATCTAAAGCTGCAGGATTACAGGAAATTATTTCACCGGTAATACTTGTTATTACAATTGCATTTGGAGAAGAATTAAATATAGCATTCAATCTCCCTTCATGCTCTTTTGTTTCATAGAACGAAATATTGTATTCCATATTAAGAAAGTAGATTATTACAGAAATTGAAATTATTAAATGAAAAACTCCAAATATGACAGGAGTATCTTTGCCTGGAAAGGAAAGATAACCAATACAAAGTAATATTCCTGTCACAAGAACAGCAATTAACCAAAGTGTCCCTGTAGATGCAATATTATGATACTTCTTCCAACGTATAATACCTAAAATAGAAGTTGAAAAAAGTATTATCAGCTGGCCTAAAATTACACTTATATGAGAGACTGTTGTGGAAAATCCTCCATATGAAATTACAAATACATAAAATACAATGAGACCAGCACCCTGCCATATTCTTTTTTTGTTAATTTTTACAAAATAAGAAATAATTCCTGCAAAAATCAAATATGTGCCTAATAAACCGGATATTCCTGGTAAATAGTATAATTTACTGACAGTTGTAGAATATACAAATGCTAAAGGTGAAATTGCATATACAAACCAACCTATGGCTACTATTAATAGTACTGGATTCCGTTTTTTTGAGTAGTATAGATCAAGAATAGCAAACATCCCAAGCAGTCTGACAGCTGCAAGGGATATTTTTATAAAAACAAGAGTACTCATATATATATTATACATCAACAAGCATTAAAAAATCAAAATTAATAGTTGAAAGTATTACTCCTCAAGTTCTGCAGTAGACTCAATAAACAGCTCTTCAAGCTGATCATCAGTTACAGAACCTGGTGCATCTGTCATAAGACAGGTTGCCTTTTGGGTTTTAGGAAAAGCAATTACATCCCTTATAGATTCAGTCTTTAAGAAATGCATTAATATTCTGTCCAGACCAAGGGCTAGTCCACCATGTGGAGGAGCACCGTACTGGAGGGCATCCAATAGAAAACCAAACTTTTCCTTAGCTTCTTCCTCATCAATCCCAAGTAAAGAAAATATTTTCTGCTGCATATCGTTGTCATGTATTCTTATACTTCCACCACCTGCTTCTGTACCATTAAGAATAATATCATAGGCATTAGATTTTGCACCAAAAATATCACTATCCAGTTTGCCTTCATCCTCAGGTTTTGGTGCAGTAAAAGGGTGATGAGTTGGAGTAGGATTACCCTCACCATCTTTATCAAACATGGGGAAGTCAACAACCCAGGAAAGGTTAAGCTCATCTTTATCTATTAAATTAAGTTTATCTGCAAAGT
>DAOWEB010000100.1 GCA_030638735.1 Spirochaetaceae bacterium | reverse complement strand
TTTTCTAAAGGAAGCAGGTATGTATGAATCAAACTTCAATGGGAAAATTGGATTAGGAATTAGTTATAATGAATAAAAATATATTACTGGTAGTTATTTTACTTTTTGCAGCATTATTTACCGGGGCCCAGGACCTGGAAGAACGATATTTGAGTCAGGCAAATAAGGAATATCTTGGTGGAAATTATACAGAAGCTTATGAGTATATAAACTTTGTTTTTAACCTTTATGATAAAGAGAAACTTCCTCTTCCTGCACGAATTTTGGGAGAAAAAATCTATTATTTCTATATTGATTTCTTAATTGAGAAAAATAACTTTGATAATATTGGTGAAATTACTTCCCAATTGGATAAATTCCCGGCAATTTCTTCCGTAAGAGTTAGTGAAGCCTCTGCCCGGATACAACAAATGCGTTCTGATAAGGATGAGGCTGTTCGTATTGAGAAGGAAAGAGTTAAGCAGTTGGAAGAAGATCAGCGTCGGATTGCTCAGATTAATAAGGCATTGGAAGATGAACGAGCTGCTCAGACCAGAATGGAAGCAATACGTGCAGAAGAACGTAGACTTTATGAAGAGAAAGAGAAAGCCTATCAGGTTCAGTTAGAGGCAATTCGGCAGGCGGAATTAGAGAGAAATGAGCAGCAGCAGGAAACGCTTAGAATTGAAATGTCTCAGGTTCAGGAGATGGAACTGCAGAGGGCAAAGCAATATCAGGAAGAAAGAAGTCAGTATGAACAAAGAATGATTGAGCTGATGGAGTCCAGAGATGCTTTAGCTGCAGAGCAGCAGAAGGAGCTGAATGAAATACTTCAGTCTTCTTTGGAGAAGCAGGATGAGTCAGCTTCGTCCACTGAAAAAATGAGTTTTTATGTTGTAATCCTTATTGCGGTTGTTGGTCTTTTTCTGTTTCTGGGTTTTGGCCTTCTTATTTTCCTTTCTCTCCGCCATTCTCAGGAAAATCAAAGACGGTTTGATAATACTCTCTACACCATGCAGACAACGCGGTCTATTACTTCTATTAATAATCAGTTTGCATTACCAGATGTTACAGAGTCTATGGAACAAGTTCAACTTGAAGATTCATCCAAACAAAAAGCTCTTCCTGATCCGGATGATGAAGGTGAGAAAATAAAAGAGATGCTTCAAACATGCAAAAAATATGGTGAACAGATTAATCAGGTTACTAACAGAAAAAATAATTCGCGTAATACGGCAGAACTGGTATACAAAATTTCAAAAGAAATAGGGTATGATGAGAAAGAGTGTTTACTCCATTTTGCAGTAGGAATGATTTATGATATTGGTTTTATGAGTATTGATTCTGAAATTTTATCCCGGGAAAATGTTTCAGATGAGGAATTTAATATTATTAAGAATCATGTGAATTTAGGAATTAACATGATATTTTTTATTGATAAACAATACCATCCTCTCTTTCGGGACGGGATCCTTAAACATCATGAGAATTTGGATGGATCCGGATATCCTTCAGGCCTCAGGGATACTGAAATACCATATATTGCACGGGTTCTTCATATAGTGGAGAGTTTTATGTCCTTAATTTCATCCAGAAATTATAAGACCATCCAGGACAGGGAATCTGCGATTGAGCAGTTATTAAAAGAAACAGATAAGTATGACGAAAAGATCCTGGAGGCTCTAGATGCAATTGTTTAATAAACTTAATGGGTTGCGGGCTGTTGTATTCAGTATTTTCCTGATTGTTGTACTTGTTCTTTTTTCCTGTGAAGTTACTTTTCATGAACCGTTACAGGAGTATATTCAGGCAGTAGAGAATGGAAAGACTTTGAGAGTAAGTGTTGATGGTACGGTTATTTCACATGATTCTGGTCCTGTTGACTTCAGTTATCAGAAAATTGGGATTGCTTCTGAGTCCAGAACCGTAACTATTGAAAATATTGGTATTATAGATATGAGTGTGAATGCTGTTATTCTTGATATGGAGGGATTAGGCGGCAATCCTTATGCTATAGATATTTCAGGAATATCTTTTCCTTTCAATATTAAACCAGATGAATCAGCAACTTTTACTGTCGTTTTTCAACCTTCAGTCCTTGATGACCATGAGGCCATTCTAACCAGTAATATTATAATTGCTTCTTCTGATAAAGAGTTTAGTAGTTTCAAACTGAATTTATCAGGAACTGGTGAGACCGGAGAGTTAACTGTATTGGCTGATAGCAGTGAACTGGATGATTCCAGCGTTGTTTATTTTGATGTTGTCGAGAATCCAGCTACTTCTGACAAAACGTTTACTCTTCGTAATGATGGTCATGTTGATCTGGTAATATCTGGGTTTGAAGATGCATCTTCTCCTTTTAGCCTGGTTTCTCCACCTTCTACTCCTTTAACCATTGTAGCAGGGGCAACTGAAACTATTACCGCCCGGTTTTCTCCTGTATCTTCAGGCCATTTTGGAGATTCTATCAGTATTCTCTCTGATGATGTAGATGAAGCCAGTTATACGATTAACATGAAAGCAGGGACTAAAGCACCTTTATTGCCGGGGGTTCCATTAATCTGGTTAAATGCTGAGGATATAACAGCAGGAGACACTGTCGACTCTGCACTTAATGCCTCCGGCAGTGATTTTGTAGCTTCCTGGCCCAATAGTGGATCCGGTGCAAATGCTACTCATCAATCCGGAGGTGGTGCAAATGCAGCAGATAGGAGATTGCCAGAATATGAAAGTTCTGTTGTAGGATTAAACGGTAATCCTGCGGTATTATTTGTTGATGCCAATGGCGATGTAAATAGTGGTTCCGATGGGGATGTTTTAAGGGTTATTGGAACTAATACCTATTATGATGACGGTACTGTTATTGTTGTTTTGCGACCATCACATTCTGTAGTTGCAGCTAAAACTTATATGTATTATTCTTCTTATTCCCCCTACTTACGAGTATATGCCACTTCTTTTTATAATCATGTTAATGTCAGTCTAAGCTCAGCTTATTCTCATATTGTGACTCCCCAGCCGAATACTACCTATTGTCTTACCAATAGATTCCAGCTTTGGGACGATGAATCTTCTACCTTAGTTGATAGCTACAGGTTTTGGTATAATGGAACGGAAGAAACAGAAGGAACGACAAAGGTCACTACTCATACATCCAGATTTTATAATCTTCATATAGGAAATCATAGTGCCAGTTTTCAGACCTACGGATTTAGAGGATACATTCCAGAGGTAATTATCTATTCTGAAGCTGTTGATGAGAGTGTTCTAGCAACTATCCATAATTATCTGAACACAAAATACTCAATCTGGTAGTCTGATCCTATTTAGTAATGATGATTTCCCAGGTCTATCCTGGGGAACATTTTTTATAAGCTATAATACTAAGGCTTAAACTGAAACTTTAATCAGTAATAGAATTTTTTATCCCTTTACAAATAAAAAATTGAAATGTAGACTATGTATATGAGACTCAGTTCTTTTGAGAAAAATTCTATTAAAGAGATAATAACGAAATTCGATCCGGATGCGCAGATATTTCTTTTCGGTTCCCGGGTAGATGATACTTCTAAAGGTGGAGATATCGATCTTCTTCTTATTACAAAAAGGAACTCATTTATTGATAAGCTGAAGCTAAAAGTACAAATTAAAGAGAAAATTGGTGAACAACGGATTGATATAGTCCTGACTTCCAATGTAGAAGATAGTTTTAGTAGTCTTATTTATCCTCAGGCAGTATTGATATGACAGAACAGAAAATAACATTTCTTAAAGATCAAATGACTCTTCTGGAGAAAGCGAATAATATTTTTGAATACTCTTATAGCTCATGTTTGAAACTTTATGACAAAGCTGACTATAACTATGAGGAATTGGATAAATTAGAAGCTCTTACCAGTCGATTTGCTCGTTTGTCTGATATCCTGATTCAAAAAATATTTCGCTTAATTGAATCTCTTGAATTGGAAGAACAGGGAACAGTTCGTGACAGGATACACAAGGCTGAGAAATGGGGGCTTGTGGATAAAGCAGAAGATTTTATTCTAATACGTGAATTGCGTAATAGTATTGCTCATGAATACCTTCCTGAAGCAGTTAGTGAAATATATAAAAATGTTATCGGTTTTTCGCCTGTTCTTTTAAAAACAGTAAAAAATACACGAAATTATTGTCGCAAATTTCTGTAAAAATCCTGGAATGATTATTAATTTTCTTCATTGTGTCCTGATCTATTCAATGTTATAGTTCCAGATATAATTTTACATATCAGGAGATAAGATAAAATGTTTTCAAACAGAATATCCAATGTACCCAAATCATTTATAAGAGAGATTCTCAAAGTTTCTGCAGATCCCACAATAATATCTTTTGCTGGAGGACTTCCCAACAGAGACCTTTTTCCAATAGAGAATATAAAAGCTGCAACCAACAAAGTTTTTGATGTAGTTGGCCCTGATGTACTCCAGTACAGTAACTCGGAAGGCTATATAGGTCTTCGGAAAATGATAGCAAAGCGATATAAAAGTTTCTATTCCCTTGATGTCCCAGTAGAAAATATTCTTATTACAAATGGGTCCCAACAGGGACTGGATCTGTTGGGAAAAATTTTTCTAAATGAAGGTGACAGTGTTGCAATAGAGGAACCTGGATACCTTGGTGCAATTCAGGCCTTTGGTGTTTATAAGGCAGATTTTCAACCTGTGCCTGTATCAGATGGAGGAATGGATGTTTCTGCTCTAAAAACAGTGCTTAAAACTAATAGTCCTAAAATGATCTACACTGTACCGAACTTTCAAAACCCATCAGGAATTACTTATACAAATGAAAATAGAAAAGAAGTAGCTGATGTTCTAAAGGGGAGTGGTGTTTATCTTGTCGAAGATAATCCCTATGCAGAGCTGAGATTTTCCGGTACTAATAAAAAATCATTTATGGAATTTCTACCTGATCATACTATACTTCTGGGGACAGTTTCCAAGACTATTGTTCCATCTTTTAGGCTTGGATGGATAGTTGCTCCGAATAAAGTTATGGAAAAACTTCTTATTGCCAAACAGGCAGCTGACCTTCACACTAATTATTTCTGTCAGAGAATTGTTGATCAGTTTCTAAATGATTATAGTCTGGATGAACATATTGAAAAGATAAAAACCATGTATTCCTCAAAAAAACAAACAATGGTTGAAGCTATAAAAGAATATTTTCCAGAAAATATACAGTTTACAGATCCTGAAGGTGGTATGTTTCTTTGGGTAACATTGCCAGAGGGAATAAGTTCAATGGATCTTTTTGATCTCGCATTAAAGAAAAATGTTGCATTTGTTCCTGGTGATCCCTTTTATACAAATAACACCCAAAGAAAAGACTGTATAAATACTTTTCGACTTAACTATACAAACTCAGATACTGCAACTATAAAGAAGGGGATAAAACTGCTTTCAGAATGTATAAGAGAAATGCTGTAATGGAAGCAATAAAAAATCTTGATGAACTTGTAGCAAAAGTAAAATCTTTACCAAAAAAAAAGATTGCTGTGGCCTTTGGTCAGGATCCCTATACTATTGAGTCTCTGTTTCAGTCTGTAGAAGATGATCTTGCTGATGCAGTGTTAATTGGTGATAAATCTGTTATTGAATCAGTATGTAAAGTAAAGGGAATCGACCCTGGAATATTTGAGATTCAGCATAACCCTGATCCGGTTTCCTCTTGTTCAGATGCTGTGGCTATGGTTCGCAATGGTGATGCGGATGTTATTATGAAGGGTCTCGTGGGAACAGATAAATTTCTAAAAGCTGTTATGGATAAGGAGAAGGGACTTTTACCGACCGGAGCCATAATGAGCTACGTAGGTGCTCTTGATATTCCAAAGTACGATAAGCTTTTATTTATATCCGATCCTGCAGTTATTCCATTTCCTGACTTGAAGCAAAAGACAGCCATGGTTAACTATTCAGTAGCAATGGCTCACAAGCTGGGGATAGAAAACCCAAAAGTATCCCTTGTTAGTTGTACTGAAAAAGTAAACCCTGGAATACCAAATACTGTAACTGATTCTATAATTTGTAAAATGAATGACCGGGGACAGATTCCCGATTGTACTATTGATGGTCCCCTGGATATTTTTCTTTCCTGCGATAAGGATGCAGTAGAAGTAAAGGGTGTTCCTACTCCGATAAATGGAGAGGCGGATGTTCTGATTTTTCCTACACTGGAAGCCAGTAATGTTTTCTACAAAGGCCTTATGCTTTTTGCCGGTGCAGAGCTTGCAGGTCTTATTCAGGGAACAAGCAAACCAGTTATTGTAATGTCCCGGAGCGAAAGTGCAAAGTCAAAGTTTTATTGTATTGCATTGTCTTGTTTAATGGCGGATTCGTCGTCATAGAGATGTACGGTCGTGCGTCTCTACGACAACGATTGCTGGATATAATTACCACTTACAATATTAAAATAAGAAATTCCTGGTGTAGGAATCAGTTTTAAAATAGTGTTATCCAAATGAGTTAGTATTTGTTTTTCATCCATACCAGTTTTATACTCACATAAACCAATATATAATTGATTAGTGTTCTGATTATTGGAAAATATACGCTCCCCTGTTTTTAATGCAAGGGATGTATCTTTTCCGGGAATAATAATATAAAAGTTGTCTTTTCCTGTTCTAAATGGAATGTCCTGTAGTATTCTTATAGATTCAGATATGGCCTTACCTGTATTTTTTACTGAAGTTTCTAAAGGGTTGGATTTAAAATTATATATTTTAATATGCAGAACAGTAAAAGGACTGTTAGAATCATTAAAGGTCGAGATATATTGCTGAAGATAACCCGCCAGCTGTTTTTTTCCAAAGAAGCCTGTAAGAAAATCAGAAGATTCTGTATCCTCTTCAATATTAATATTTGTTTTTACAATTTTATCTTTAACCTGGAAAAAAGTATTTTCAGAGTTTACAGAGTAAATTGGTTTAATCCCTCTGGATCCTTCACTTCGATAT
>DAOWEB010000229.1 GCA_030638735.1 Spirochaetaceae bacterium | reverse complement strand
CAGGCGATGAATTCATTTTTACAGCGAAAACCAGTGATGCTTAAAGAAAAGAGTGAGTCTTATTCTTCCCGGGATAGTCTGCATGAGCGGTAACATTTTTGTAGATACCAATATATTTGTCTATTCCAGAGATTTAAGCGAACCAATCAAACAGGCAGCAGCTTTGACCCGGTTAACGGAACTGTGGCAGGAAGGAACCGGTAGGATTAGTACTCAGGTTTGTAATGAGTACTATACAATAGTTACTCAAAAGCTTAAGCCTGGCTTAAGTAAGGATGAGGCGTGGCAGGATATTGAAACTTTATTTGCCTGGCAGCCATTAGCTGTAGATAAAAAAGTATTGATAAAAGCAAAAGCATGTCAATTAAGGTATAAATTATCCTGGTGGGATTCCCTTATAGTTTCAGCAGCATACTACTGTAATTGCAGTACTATTCTTTCGGAAGATCTAAATAACTCACAGAAATATTTTGATATAGCTGTGGATAATCCTTTTATATAACTTGAGGTGTTGAGTAAGTTCTGTTTTTCAAATTTTTTGACAAATTCCATATATAAGTGTACACTAAGTGCATGGCTGTTAAAACAATTACAATTGATATGGAATCATATTCACTTTTGGCCTCAAGAAAGCGAAGCGGAGAATCGTTTAGTAAGGTTATAAAAAGAACTCTGGGGGAAGAGAGGAAGACTGGAAAGAATTTACTGCTTCATTTAAAAGATATAAGTGTTTCCAATGACTTTCTTGACAATATGGATGAGATGGCAGCTGAGAGGAAAGCTGAATATCCTGAGGATGTTAATCTCTGATGTTTCTGGATACATGCTTTTTAATAGATATCATGCGAGAATCAAAAAAAGGTATAGAAGGTTCTGCCATTAAGAAACTGCAATTATTAGAAGGTGTGATCCTGAATATCTCATTGTTTACAGTATGCGAATTAATGGGAGGTGTGGAAAAATCTTCTAATTCTCAACGAGAACGCAGTAATGTCGAATTTTTACTTGAGCACCTGAGAGTTATATATCCTGAAATAGGTTTTGCTGTAAGTTATGGTGAAATCTATGGATACCTTGCCAGGAATGGAATAATGATACCCCAAATGGATCTTTTAATAGCTTGTCATGCTAAGATATTAAATATGCCGCTAATTACAAAAGATGTTGATCATTTTAAACGAATAAAGGGATTAGTTGTAGAGTCCTATTAGATATTCTGCGTTAAGAATTATTTTTTATTACTGTTGAGAATCTTTTTTAAAAGAATTATATATTCCCAGAAATACTTTATTTTGCATCCTGGAGAAGCCTTGCATAAAAACAGTAAGAATGAAAATTCGGATGTACAGAAATATTCCAATAAATTTATAAGAGTCATTTTAATATTACTTGGAACTATATCAGTATTATTAGGTCTTATAGGTATAGTATTGCCTCTTCTTCCAACAACCCCATTTCTTCTTCTTGGAGCGGCTATTTATGCAAAAAGCTCAGATAAGTTCTACAGTTGGCTTATTGAGAACAGATTATTCGGCAGCTATATAAAAAATTACAGAGAGGGGAAGGGTATTCCTCTAAAAGTAAAAATTTCAGCAATATCTTTTTTATGGATAACTATACTTATTACAGCCATATTTTTTATTCCGATACCGGCAGTAAAAATCCTTCTTATAATTATTGCAACAGCAGTAACTTTTCACATAGTAAAAATACCCTGATAGGTTAATTTCAATATAAAAATAAAACTTGACTACTAAAGTAATGAATATGATATTTATGTTTAAACTATAGAGTTATGTCCTCTGGTATTCGTTATATTTTAGACTACAGAAAGAGTATTAAGTCAGAAGACTTATAAGTTCATACCTGGTTTTTACACTCATTTTTTTATAGATATTATAAATGTGGTTTTTAACTGTATGAGATGAAATAAATAAAATTTCCTCTATCTCACAGTTACTTTTGCCAGACAGGAGAAGTTTTATGACCTGCGATTCCCGTGCTGTAATGTTGTATCGCTTTAACTGTTCAGTAACTTCCGAACTCTCAAGGGAGCCGCTTTTTTCGGTCATACTGCCTTTTCCAAAAAATATCAGAGACCAGATAAGCGGGATCATATTTAAATAAAAAAGAATTGTCATGGCACTGTAAAATTTGATTGATTCAGGAATGACAAGCATTAATAAAATCAAAGGATAACGGCTGAGATATAAGAGGCTATAAGAACGCATTAACCGGAACTGCCTTTTATCTCTATTTTTTCGACTATCGAATAAAATTAGAATAAGAATAAAAAATTCTGTCAGAAATAACAGATCTCCAAGGGATTCAAGAAAGAAATCAGCTGAAGAAAAACCCTTATAGAGAAAAACAGAACCAATGGATATCGACATGAGTAGAGATGCAGTAATAATAAAAAGATTTTTCTTTATCTTTCCGCTTAATAAAGTACCGGAGAAACCGACCCTGACCATTAACTGGGAAAAGCCCATGGTCCCCATGAGCAGAATAAACAGAATTTGGGAAATCTGAATATATAAAGAGTTTTCAGAAAATGCAAAAAAAGAAGGGAGATTGATATTTATATATTTTCCAATTAGAGCACCACTTAAAAGGATATTATATGAAAATGTATGTAAGGCAATTGAGCCCCAATATTTAACACCAATATAAACTTTATGCCTGAATAATAGCATCATAATGATGCAACTTCCGAGAATCAGATTAATTAAAGTAAGAATCAGTTTTATATGCTCCATTATAATGGACAATTATATATGAGAAAGATCTCCCATACAATCAATATGAGAATGGTTTCTCATTGCTTTTTCTTCCTCTATAAACCCATCCTGACCAATATCAAAGGAGATATATATGTTTAAAAAATGGTTAAAAAGAGCTATACATCTTATTCTCGGTATTGTATTAAGTCTGGTGATACCAATCACCATTAAACAATTTATTTTAAGGCCGATTCGGTTTACTCTTATAGGAGATAATTGGGGGGGGCAGCTTTTCCAATGGGGATCCAGTCTTGTTTTGATGCTGACCGGATACATGGTTTTTGTGAGATTTTTTGAAAAGCGGTCTGTTAAAGAACTTTCAATACATCGGTTTTTGCCGGATATACTTAAAGGGTGGCTCTGGGGAATGATCAGTATAGGAGGAATCATTTCGATCCTGGCTGCGGCAGGAGTATACTCTGTATCCGGTATAAATAAAGAGATTGGTACATATCAGCTGATTTTAATGTTAATTCTTCTGTCAACATTTGAAGAGATATTCTATAGAGGACTTATATACAGACTGATTGAAAAATGGAAAGGAACCGGGGTTGCTCTTCTTATCTCTTCATTTCTATTCAGTATTATGCATCTTGGGAATAATCATTATAATTTCCTCAGCTTTATTGCAATAATTACGGGTGGAATGGTAATGGGTTTGATTTATACCGGAACTGGAAGCCTATGGTGGCCGATTGCAGCTCATTTTAGCTGGAACTATACTCAGGTTGCCCTGGGACTTACTCTGTCCGGGATAAATGAGTTTAATAGTTTATCAATTATAAATGGGAGGCTTGCAGGTCCTGAGCTGCTGACTGGTGGAAATTTTGGTGTTGAAAATTCTTTAGTAACTATTCTATATACTATAATAATGACTGTAGTTCTGTGGGTTGTAATTTCAAGAAAAAAGATACGGATATGACTCGTCACAATCCAACAATCTATACCAACAGATTGTAAAAAAACGCACGGCTGAGTACCTCATCTACTAGTTACTCATATAACCCCAATATTTACTGAACGCTGAGAATATTGTGGAGAACATGAAAAAAACTGATCGCTTTAGAGGTTTCTAGAGTATACTGGAAAATTATGGAATCATATAAACAAAGACTGTATAAAGCTATAGATTATATAAATTCGAATCTTTCACAGGAATTAAGTCTCGACTTAATAGCATCTGCTGCTGCATTCTCCACATACCACTTTCACAGAATATTTTCTGCCACGCTGGGGGAAAGTTTATGGAACTATACTGTTAGATTAAGACTTGAAAAAGCTGCTCAGCTTCTTACAAGTACAAATATAATTTCTATAACACAAATTGCTCTGGATACAGGATTTTCATCCTCTTCTGTATTTTCAAGAGCTTTCAAAAATTACTTTGGAATCTCCCCTTCCAACTGGAAAAAAAATAAAAGCAAGATATGCAAAGTCGGAATTCCTGAAATAGATTATATTGAAGGTAGGACAAGGGTCTTAAAAATACAGGAGCGATTTGTTGCCTACTCAGCCAGTTTCAAAGGATATGATGACAGATCTTTAAAAATGGCTGGAAAGATTCTCTTCTCATGGGCTTTAAAATCAAACCTTTTAAAGGAAGATTCTGTAATCCTGGGAATTGGTTTCGACAATCCTGAAATAACAAAGAAATCTTTGTGTCGTTACTATGTGTGCCTTCAGGTACCGGAAGGTACAACTGGCAACGATTCAATTGGTTTTCTTACTATTCCGGGAGGAGAATATGCTGTTATTTCTTTTCGGGGGAGAAAAAAGGAACTTGCAAGTGTATATAATTATCTTTACGGGAAATGGCTCCCGGAGAGCAGTTATCTTCCGGGAGATTCAGCTTCGTATGAAATTTATAAATCTGATCCCAATAAAAGTCCAGATGGAACACTGGATCTTGATATTTATGTTCCATTAAAAAAGTTTTAATACCTTAATAAAAGGCTGGTCGGAAGCAAGCTTCCCTGGTCGCAACTTCGTTGCTGCTCGGTAATGCATCCAAACCTGATCGCCTATGCAACCTAAGTAGTACCATATGATCAAAATAATTATAGCAGTTATTATAATTTTAATCGGATTAGTTCTTATTCTTGCAGGATATTTCGGAGCTTTTACCAGAGTTTCAGTTAAAGAGGAAAGTAAAAAAACTCTATGGCTAATTTATGAAAAATTTACCGGACCATATCAAAATACCGGACCTGTGATGGACGAATTATACTATCGCCTTCTAAATAATGACTCTATTGAAACTTTTAACGGTTTTGGTATTTATTATGATAACCCTCGGGAAGTAGATGCAAATAAATGCAGAAGTATTGTTGGGAGCATATTGGAAGAGAATGATTATAACAGAATTGATGAGCTTAAAAGCAAATACAATATAATGGAAATTGTTGAATCAAAGGGACTTTCCAGTCAATTCCCATACAGAGGAAAACTTTCGATTATGATGGGGATAATGAAGGTTTATCCGGAAATTAATAGAAAAATAGAGAGTCTGGGAATAAAACAAAAACCAATTATGGAAATTTACAATATTCCTGAAAAAAAGATATATTATTTTATGGCAATGGATCCGGAATTCCCGAATGAATAAAAAATAATTGTTGGTGATCATCACCTCCTGCCACAACCCATTTTCTTCTCCTGCTGTGGCAAGTTATGCAAAAAAAACTTGTAAATTCACCCATTTGGAGTTAGTGTAATAAAACAATATTTATCATAATTATTTATGGCTGGTCGCAAACAAGTTTGTCTGGTCGGGACTTTGTCCCTGCTCGGCAATGCAACCGTTGCTGCTCGCCTATACAATCCAAGGAGATAGTAAATGAAAACACTAATTAAGAATGGGACTGTGGTTACAGCAGGCGATACATTCAAAGCTGATGTCCTTATTGAAAACGAAAAAATTTCTCTATTAGGAACAGATCTGCAGGCTGATGGTGCAGAGATAATTGATGCCTCGGGACTTTTTCTTATGCCTGGTGGTATCGATGCCCATACTCATCTGGATATGCCCTTTGGCGGTACAACCACTGCAGATGACTTTTTTACAGGTCAAAGAGCAGCCGCATTTGGAGGAACAACAACACATGTAGACTTTGCCCTTCAGCAGAAAGGGGAAACTCTTTTAGATGGTGTTCGAATGTGGCAGAAAAAAGCAGAAGGGAATGCTGTAATAGACTACAGTTTTCATATTGCAGTAACCGATCCTGGAGAAGCAGTAGTTAAGGAAATTGAGAAACTACCTGCAGCAGGTATTACAAGTCTAAAGGTTTTTCAGCAGTACAAAGGGCTGTTTATGGTGGACGATTCTACTCTTTACAAGGTAATGCAGGCTGCAAAAAAAGCAGGTGTTCTTACTATGATTCACTGTGAAAATGGTGATGTTACAGATATTGTAACTAAAGAGCTTGTTGCAGCTGGTAAAACAGATGTTAAATATCATCTGGAAGCCCATCCAAGAGAAATT
>DAOWEB010000105.1 GCA_030638735.1 Spirochaetaceae bacterium | reverse complement strand
GATTACAGTATGAAAATATCTCATAGGGGTTTCGAACAATACCACTCATATTCACGGCTTCCAGTGCTCTGCGATAAGTGTAACGATAATCTTCCGGTGGTTCATATGAAAGGAAAAATCCAGAGTAAGCATCGGATTCCAGACCCGATTGGTGATTTAAAAGCATCCGGACTGTTATAGGTGTTTCAATAATATTAGAAGTGATGGGACTAAACTCCGGTATGTATGTAGATACGGGGTCATCAAGATCAACTTCATTCTTTTCAACAAGACGCATAATAGCAGCAGCTGTAATCAATTTTGAAACAGATCCAATATTTGAGATTGTCTCGTCTGTGAATGGTATTCTGTTTTTTTTGTGGGAAAGACCAAATCCCTCTGTCCAAAGTAAACCCTCAGAATCCGCAACAGCAATGGAAAGACCTGTTATATTTTTTTTCTTCATTTCAGCATTTATACTGTCTTTGAGAGCTGTCATTATATTCTGATCACTATCAGTATCTACAGTTTTCAGATCTCTATTTATACTGGTACATCCGGTCAATATCCAGGATATGAATAATACGGTGCAAAGTACCAATGATATAATAAAGAAATGGATTATAATTCGTTTCATAAATTCCCCCATTGATTCTTCGAATATGATGGATTCTGACCAGGGACGTTGTTCCTTAAAAGAATATGAATTCTGATAAATGATTAAACCTGTAATTTTTTATGGTCTACAAGGATCATATCCTCAATCTATTTTTTTAACAACAATTTATGAATGGATTCATAGTTTGGAAGAAAATTATTGTTAACTTTGCTCGCAATTGCCTTAATTTTGTATATACAGGTCTTTATATAAAAATTTGACAATCAAATAAATATGATTATTATTTATATAGAAATATGAAATTATTTGGAGAAATTAGCTGTGAAATTTAGTTATAAAAGCCTGCTTCTTGTGGAAGATGAAATGCTTATTGCCATGTCAAAACAGCAGGAACTTAAGAAATATGGTTACAATATATTAATTGCCAATACAGGAGAAAAAGCTGTTACCAGAATAAAAAGTAATGAAAATATTGATTTAATATTAATGGATATAGATTTAGGCAATGGTATAGATGGAACAAAAGCAGCTGAGATTATTTTAGAATTCAGGGATATCCCTATAGTCTTTATGTCCAGTCATACAGAACCTGAGGTAGTTGAAAAGACTGAAAAAATTACTTCTTATGGTTATGTTGTTAAAAACTCCAGTATTACAGTTCTTGATGCTTCTATTAAGATGGCATTTAAACTTTTTGGAGAGAAACTAACTGTTAAGAAACATGAACAGGAACTGATTATAACAAATACCAAACTAAATTTAGAAAAGCAAAAGTTCAGTAATCTTTTAAGAGATCTGCCAGGATTTGTTTTTCGCTGTAGTAACATCTATGATTATACTTTGGAGTTTATTAGTGAGGGATGTATTGATGTGACTGGTTATAAACCGGAAGAATTAATAGGTAACAAATTATACTCTTATATTGATCTTGTTTTAGATGACTGGATTGACAGTTTATTGGAAAAAAGACATAAGCAATTTCTTAAAAGTTCTCATTTTGAAGAAAAATATCCTATTAAATCAGCTAATGGCAAAGTTAAATGGGTTTGGGAACGAAGCCGATCTATTGTTGATGAAAACAATAATCTGCAATATATAGAAGGTTATATTGAAGATATTACAGAGAGTAAACATCTGGAAGAAATAATAAAAGAATCCAATTCAAATCTAAATTCCCTTATTAACAATCGAATAGAGTCAATATGGTCGATAGATAGAAAATATAATTATGTGATTATCAATAATTTTTATGAGGAAGAATATAAAACACTATTAAATATTAAACTAAAAAAAGGAATGAACGCGTTAAATAGCATGCCCCTGGAACATGTGGATTTTTGGAAATCTCAATATGATAAGGCATTATCAGGAGAAGAAATTATTTTTGAATATTCAAATCAAATTGATAGTAACATTCATTTCTATAAAATCTCTTTTAATCCTATTTTTACAGATGATGGCATCATAGGTGTAACTGCATTAAGTATTGATATTACTGAAAGAAAAAAAATAGAGCAATTACTACAGGCGAAAGAAAAAAAATACAGAGGGTTAGTTGAGATGGTTCCAGGCATAGTCTACTCCTTCTCAAATTTATATGGTGGTCTGTATCATTCATCCTGTACAACAACTATTCTGGGTTATACTCCTGAACAACTTAATTCTCAGCCGGATTTATGGTACAGTTTAATCCATCCAGATGATATTTATTTGGTTGATAAGTCCATTCAGGAATCAGAATTTGGGAAGTCTTTTTTATATGAATATCGTATTAAGGATGTAAAGGGTAATTGGCACTGGTTTGAAGACAGACCCTATAGACACCAGCATGGAGAAGAAATTGTTATTGAAGGACTTGCGATTGATATCACAGAACGGAAACAGGCAGAGAAGAAAATTAGTAAACTTTTAATTGGTAAAGAAATACTCCTGAAAGAAGTACATCATCGTATAAAGAATAATATGAATATAATAAAGAGCTTACTTGTGATGCAGAATAATGAAATTAAAATTCCAGAAGTGGTTCCAGTGTTTCAGGATGCAATTAGCCGTATTGAAAGTATGGAAATCCTTTATGATAAGCTTTATAGATCAGAGATCTATGAAGAGGTTTCAATAAAAGACTACTTGTCTCAACTGTTTGATGAAGTAGTACAAATATTTCCAGACAAGTTACACATTAAAATAGAGAAACAAATTGAGGATTTTTCTATTAAGACCAAATTTATATTTTCTCTAGGTCTTATTCTTAATGAGCTTATAACAAATAGCATGAAATATGCTTTTACTGGCAGAAAAGATGGATTATTAAGATTAGTTGTCAGAAAAGAAATCAATCAAGTAGTATTAGTGTTTGAAGACAATGGTATTGGGTTATCTAAGTTAAAAGAAAATGAAAGAAAGGGATTTGGAATAGAATTAATTGAAATGCTGGTTAATCAAATTGATGGTACTTGCAAAATTGATAATTCTGGAGGTACCAGATATACTATTGAATTTGAATTGAAGTAGGATCAGATTTCTTTCATATTATTACTATAATCTGCAATGAAGTTTCTAATGGAAAAGAGGAGAGACTTTGGTTCATTAATATTCTAACCTTACTATTTGGAATTATTTATCGTCTTTCTTTGTCCAGATAGGAGTTGTTTCAGATTTATGTTCTCTGCCAATTATATGCCTGTATAATTCCGGTCTTCTTGCGTTTTTGTATCTCCAGCCCCCGGATAGTTTGATTTTATCCTTTGATATTTTTGAAATGGTTATATCATCATCAAAGGATTTAATTTCAGATAAAATATTCCCATATGGATCGATTATCATAGAGTTACCATTTTTTAAATGTTCTCCATCGTAACCAATTGGATTGGTGAATGCATAATATATTCCATTATCATAGGCTCTTGCCGGAAGCCATTTCATTAACCATTCTCTGCCTTTAGGTCCATCAAATTCCAATCGCAGAGATTCAGGATCAGATTTTCTATTTTGCCAGAATTTATCATCAACATACCCTCTCCCTGGCATTGTTGAAGGGGTACAACATGTTACGTGAGGAGCAAAGATTAATTCTGCTCCCAGAATTGCTGTGGCTCTTACATTTTCTATTACATTATTATCGTAACAAATTAGAATACCACATTTCCATCCAAATAGATCAAATACAACATATTCATTTCCCGGAGACATATATTTGCTAATAAATGGATGAAGTTTTCGGAATTTTGCAATTATTCCATCTTTGCTTACACAGATGTATGTATTGTAAATTTCATCATTCTCTTTTTCAATCAATCCTGTCAGTATTGGAATATTATATTCCTCTGCAATATTAATTAGTTCCCGGGTACTTTTACCATTTGGTACTTCTTCTGCAAGATTTTCTATCATTTTTCGACTTAAATCTTTTGTATATGTGTAAGCTGTAATTGCCATTTCATGAAAACTTATTAAATCAGCTCCCTTAGATTTTGCTTTTTTTGTTAACTCAGAAATTTTTAATAAATTATATGATTTATCTCCATCTTTAGGTTCAAACTGAGCTACTGCTATATTTAAATGTTCCATAATTATTAATTCCTTCTAAAACTCACGATTCTCTTCTTAATAGTATACCTTTTCCCATTTTAAGCCAAATATTCATCTTTTATTTATGTTAGTATTAAATTATTACTTAATTAAATAGTAGAAATATATTTTTAGAGAGGCAAATCAATGACAGATAAAACATATAACCCAATGACCGAACCTCGTTATTGCGGAATTCCAACATTTATGAGAACACCCTATACAACAAATATTAATAATCTGGACATTGCATTTGTGGGTGTCCCATATGATGGTGCAGTAGAAGCAAGGTCAGGAACCCGTATGGGGCCAAGGCAAATTAGAGACATGTCCAGTATGATGAGATCAATTCATCATGTAACAAGGGTTAATCCTTATGATCTTTGTTCAGTTGGAGATGCAGGGGATGTACATTTCGAGCAGATATTTGATGTAAAAGCCAGTCATAAAGATATAACTGCATTTTATAAAAATCTTTATCAAGCTGGTGTTACACCAATAAGTGCGGGTGGAGATCATTCCATAACCCTGCCTATAATGAGGGCATTAGCAGCAAAGGTCCTGTAGGAATGGTACATATTGATGCACATACGGACTGTTGTGATGAAGAGATGAACTCAAAGTACAGTCATGGAACACCTTTTAGAAGGGCAGTGGAAGAGGGACTCCTTGATCCAAAAAGAACAATTCAGATAGGCATAAGAGGTGCTGCAAATTCTGATGAATGCTGGGAGTTTGGTGTTAAGCATGGTATTCGAATAATCTATATTGAAGAGTTTACAAAACTAGGTGTAGATAAAGTAATTGAGGAAGCACGTTCCATAGTTGGGAACGATCCTACATATATCTCCTTTGATGTTGATGGAATTGATCCTGCTTTTACTCCAGGAACAGGTACTCCGGAAATAGGAGGTTTAACAACTATTGAAGCACAGGCAATAATCCGTGGGCTTAGGGGAATAAATCTTATAGGTGCAGATGTAGTTGAGGTTTCACCACCCTTTGATTCTTCAGGAAATACTGCACTGGTAGCAGCTACTATTATGTATGAAATACTATGCATAATGGCTGAGGTTGTTAAAAACAATAGTTAATTTAAACATATGAAGGTATAGATAAAAAGTAATTTTTTCTATACTTTTGTACTCATGATAAATAAACTAAAAATAACACTGATTATAATCTTTCTTTTTGTTTCAATTCTTATGTCTGGTTTTGCTGAACAGAAAGAAAAGCGGAGCAATCCTGTTTCAATTCTTAATACAACAATGGGCATTATAGAAATTGAACTCTTTCAGCATGCAGCCCCGGAGACTGTTGCTAACTTTATTGGCCTTGCAGAAGGAACAAAAACTTTTACAGATCCAAAGAGTGGTTCCCAGGTGAAACGTAAATACTTTGATGGTTTAATATTTCACAGAGTTATTGAAAATTTTATGATACAGGGAGGCTGTCCCCTTGGAACTGGCACAGGTAATCCCGGGTATACATTTAAAGATGAAATAAATGCAGATTCCCTTGGATTAAATAATATGAAGGCACTTACACCTCAGGGCGAACCTAATCAACTTTTGGGAATAAGAAGTCAGGAACAGTTTAATGCTTCTATATTGGCACCATTATTTGAGAAAATGGGAATTAGTACTCAGGAGGAGCTGAATAAGCGTACAGAAGAATTTCAGGCACTGTTATCTGAGGTAAGTGTTAAAGATGTGTTCGAAGGTATGGGTTATGAATATCGAACTGGAATACAATCCTATGAACCATTAAAAGGATATCTGGCAATGGCGAATAGTGGTCCGAATACCAATGGATCCCAGTTCTTTATTAATCTTATAGATACACCCTGGCTGATTGGGAAACATACTGTTTTTGGAAAAGTAATTTCCGGGATGAATGTAGTTGAAGCAATAGGTAATGTTTCCACAGATTCCGGTAATAAACCCAATAATGATATTAAGATAATAAGTGTAATAATCAAAAGATAGATGAATTTTATTTTGAGGCAGGCTTTGTATGAAACAACCACATATATTATGTTCTGAAGAAGATGTCTCCCCTTATGTTTTAATGCCGGGAGATCCAATGCGTGTTCTTCGAGTTGCACAGTTTCTAGATAAGTGGGAGGAGATTGCTTTTAACAGGGAATACCGTTCAATTAAAGGATTTTATAAAGGTGTTCCTATTACAGTTGTGTCCACAGGTATTGGTGGCCCTTCTATGGTTATTGCATTAGAAGAGCTCATTGCCTGCGGGGCGGAATTTTTTATCCGGATTGGAAGCTGCGGTGCATCTCAACCTGAAATCGCAATTGGAGATCTTGTAGTTTCTACAGCTGCAGTCAGGGAAGACGGTGCTTCGGCTATGTATGTTGAGAAAAATTATCCTGCTGTTGCAGATTTTACTTTGCTGACATCTCTTGTTGAAAGCTGTAGAAATCTACAGTATAAATTCCATATGGGTATTACACGAAGTCATGATTCATTTTATATTGATGATGAGTCGGAGCGAATGAAAAAAACCTATAAAAATAAAGTTCTTGCCTCAGATATGGAAACTGCCACACTCTATACACTGGCATCCCTAAGAGGGGTTAAAGCAGCATCAATTCTTAATAATGTTGTGCTTTTCCGGGGTGAATTAAAAGATGGAATTTCCACCTATGTTGATGAGTCAGAGGACTCTGCATCAGAAGGGGAAAAAAGAGAGATACTAACTGCTCTGGAAGCCTTTGTTAAAATAGCAAAAAAATAGTTTATTGCAACAGATCCTATAAGTTTACTCATCACTGTAACCAATCTCTGTCACTAATTTATTCAATATTTTACTTTTTTTTTGATTTTTTTGTCTTCTCTTTTAAAAGATTAGCAAAGGGATTATAGGTATCAGATTCAGGTTCCAGATATTTTTTATAATCTTTATCTTCCATAGTTGACGAAACAGGCTTTAATGAGATTCTTTTTTTCTCTACATCTATACTATTAATCTGAACAGTAATACTTTGTCCCTTCTTTAAAATATCCTCTGGGTTATCATCTCTGGTATCAGTTTTTAGGTCGGAGATATGGATAAGTCCGTCTAATCCCGGTTCCAGGGTAACAAATGCACCAAAATTGGTAATTCGAACAACTTTTCCTGTGTGCTTTGAGCCACTTTGATATTTTGTCTTAGCTTTCTCCCAGGGATCTGCTAGCAGTGCTTTCATACTTAGAGTTATTCGCTCTTTGGCCCAGTCCAGTTTAATAATAGAAGCTTCAATTTCCTGTCCTGCTGATAGTACTTTAGTAATATCGTCTACACGGCTTCTGCTGATTTCGGAGATTGGAAGTAGCGCCTGTACCCCGTCTATATCTACAAAAGCTCCAAAATCCTGAACTTGCTTTATTGTACCCTTAATTACCATATTTTCCTGTAATGTTTTTTTCAGGATCTCTATTTGTTTCTTAAGCTCTTCTTCCAATATAGCCCTGTTTGAAACAAGGATATTACGCCCCTTCTCACTAAATTCGATAATTTTAAATGTTAGATGTTTGCCAATATAATCTTCAGGATTTTCTATTCGTTTCTGACCCATTTGGGAATATGGACAAAAAGCCCGGGATTCACCAATTGTAATATCAAAACCACCTTTAATTTCTTTACTGACAATACCTTCAACAGGGATCCCGTTCTCAAAGGCATTTTCCAATACAGCCTTACCAGCTTTGTCCCCGCTAATTTTTGTTGTAAAATACATTTCTCCATTTTTTGAATAAAGGAAAAATGCCTTTATTTTATCCCCCTCTTTTACGGAGAGTTTGTCATCTTTATCAGTCATTTCCGCTCTATCAAGCAGCCCTTCACTTTTACCACTCAATTGCAGAAAAATAGTATCACCTGAAATTGAAACTATTGTAGTTTCTATTAATTGTCCTGGCTCCAATGTATTTGTTTCAATAAAACTATTTTCAAAAAGATCTGCAAAATTGTCATCGTTTATATCAGAATTATTCATTTTATATTTACTCCAAAATTTAAAATACTATGGTTACAAGTCGGTATTATATCAGAAAAATACTGTTTGTATTGTATTTAATGTAATTTGTTTGGCGAATCTTATTATTTTATTTTATCATCAAAACCCATTAAACTCTTTATTTTATATTTCCTACCAGATTTCAGGTTTGTTAAATGCTTCTACGCAATATGATTCACCTGCAATTGTTTTAATTTCATCACTAACCAATGATTGAGCAAGTTAACCTTGTAAAAAAATACTACTGATGATTTGTTCATTTCCAGTGGTGGTCATTATATGTTAATAGTTTCATTTTCTTATCTCCTGTTGATAATTCTGTTAAATATCAATCAGCAATACCTCTATAAAATGATCAATTATTAGATTACTTTGAGAAATTAAAAACTTTTACCTGATTACGGCCAAGTTCTTTAGCCTTGTATAATGCAGTATCTGCATTCTTAATCAATTCTTTCCAGGAGCTGACAGGATTATTGATATTTGTAATTGCGATTCCCAGGCTAAGGGTAACAGTTCCTGAGGGTAGCGATTTAATATGCTCAATTTTTATATCTTCAACACCTTTTCTAATTTTTTCGGATATCTCAATAGCGCCTTCCAGAGGAGTTCCGGGAAGAATGATAACAAATTCTTCCCCTCCGTAACGTGCACAAAAGTCACCTGGGCGTTTGAGAGTTTCTTTCATTTTTTGTGCTACTTTTTGTAGGCAAAGGTCCCCTTCAACATGACCGTAATTATCATTATAATCCTTAAAATTGTCCAAATCACATATTATTGCAGCGAGTGGTTGCTTATCTCTATTGCATCGTTTTAATTCTAGTTCTATTGTTTGTAAAAAACTTCTTCGGTTGGGAATATTTGTTAAAGAATCTATGGAAGCCTGTTTTTTCATTATCTCATAGGAATTATCTAATTTTTTTCCAAACAGGAGGATTCCTGATAACCCAATAATTGCAAGACCGATATGGGTTGCTAAAAGAGGGAAAATAGGTAACTTCATAACAAAAGGTAAAGTTATGCTAATTCCTCCTCTAATATCTCCTTCTTCATAACCTTGTTTTGCATGACACTGGAGACATGCAGTTTCTGTTATTAATGGAGCCATATAGAAAAAAGAGGTGTTTGAATTTTCTTTTACAAATATACCGACCTCATCGATACCCTTTTCAAAATCATATAGTGCATTTTCCTCTATGGAAGTTGCTATATTTTGAGGTCTAATAGGGTTTAAACTTGTCAGATGAATCTGTACTCCTATCTTTTTCATAGCTAGTTCTGCCATCTGCCTTGTCATATATGAAGGATTTAATTTTGTCAATTTAAGGCCATCTGTTTCAAGGTCCCTCAGTTCGACATCCAAATAAGGATTTGGAGGAGTTTCATCTGTGACAGGGGCATATACACCACCATGGTATGCATTCCATTCCCGGGATAAAAGAACCTGATCAAAAAAACTTTTTGCAGATACCATAGCAAGTCGTTTTTTCTCACCTACCGAATCCTGATAATTTAGAAATAAGGAAATTGCAACTATTATTATCCATAAAAAGGCCATTATAGATATGTGCTTTTTATAATTCATAAATTCCTCATAGACTTATATTATTTCATAAGTTGATTATAAGGTTCAAGAAGTAGAAGGGTAAAAAATAAACTTATAAAAAGAAGGAGAAGTATTAGGCAAAAATAGTTTACAAAATAATTCCCAAACTAAGAAGAAAAGAAAAGAAAAGTCCTGCTTTTGCAGTTCCAGCTAAAGTTTTATTTAGAGCCTGACCATTTGAACGTCCAGACATATCACGAAACAAAGGGATCCATAAAGGTGCTGAAATAAGTGAAAGTAGAACCCATGGAGAGGCAATTTTATAAAAAACTAAAGCAGGAGGAATAAGATAAGCTATGAGCACAAGGAGATAATATTCAACTCTGGTTATCTTTTTTCCCAGAACTACAGCAAGAGTTCGTTTACCTCCGGCTGTATCAGTTTCAATATCTCTGTAATTATTTACTACAATAATAGCAGTTATGAGCAGTCCAACAGATACTGAATAAAGAATAATCTCTATATTCAGGCTTAGTGCCTGAACATAGTAAGTTCCGCAAACTGCAGCAGGACCAAAAAATATAAAAACAAAAAGGTCACCCAGGGCATTTGTAGATAATGGAAAAGGGCCTGCACTGTAGAGATAGACAGATATTATCGAGGCGAGACCTATAAATAGAATTGGAAGCCCCGCAATATAAATTAAGTATACACCGATGATTAAAATAAGTGCTGTAATTAATACCATTCCTGCCCGCATGCTTTTCAAACTTAGAAGTCCTCCAGCTGCTGCTCTTATCGGACCTACT
>DAOWEB010000265.1 GCA_030638735.1 Spirochaetaceae bacterium | reverse complement strand
TTAGCAGAACAGAGACCAGATGTTTAATAAAGGCTGACAGAAATGAGATAAAACAGGTATTTTTAAATCTTGTACGCAATGCATTTGAGGCTATGCCGAAAGGCGGAAATCTGGGGGTTCGTCTGGACAAAGAGACAGACATGGTTATTATTCTCTTTGAAGATTCCGGACCAGGAATATCTCAGGATCATCAAAAAGAAATATTCCTGCCTTTCTTCTCTACAAAAGTGGTTACCGGACGCAATATGGGTTTGGGACTTCCACTTAGCTACAGGATTATTCAGAAATATGGAGGAACCATTACGGTTGAAAACAAAAAAAATAATGGCTGTATATTCAGGTTAAGTTTAAAAGCACAGGAAAAGTAATTACAGATCTCCTCTGGCTCAATTTAACTGATTGCAGCACAATGCGCTTATTCACTAAGATTGATAGGAATCTATAATAAACCTGGCGGCTATTCCAGCTATAAAAAGACCGTATTCCGTATAATTTGGTTGACAGGGATTATAACTTTTCCTATCATTAGTAATCCTACAAGTTGTCGACTTTTGAGGAGTGGTCACACCTAACTTCAATAATTTTTGTTGAGAAACATATGGAAGAGAAGCAGACAGTTCTTCAATAATTTATTAGAGAATTGTCTTTTTTCTATATTGGGGGAGCGGTTTGTCATATATTGAGATAATTCACCGAGTAGATAATTATGAATGATGGATGAGATTTGTAAAGCTGTATCTTCATCCAATTGACCATTACAGCTTTTTTGAAGAAGAGATGCCATATGCTTTCCTGTAGATTCTGCCTTTTCCAGGGTTTCTCCCATCAACTCGACATCTGTTTGTTCAAAATGGAAAAAATAGAACCAGCCTTCATTTTCCAGTGCCCAGTTTATAAGAATCTCTGCCGCTTTTTCAAAATATTGGACGGGATCGGATATAGAGGCCATTTCCTTATTAATGACATTCATGTAATTAGAAATGATTTGTTCCATGGCTGAATTGAGCAGATCATTAAGGCTGGTAAAATGATTGTATACATTAGGTGCCGAGCAACCTGCCCTTCTGGCTACTTCGCGGAGTGAAACGGAACGGGCCGATTTTTCTTCCCGAATGATTTTTAGTGTTTCTTCAATAATAAGATCTCTCATTTTCAACTTTTATATCCTCATACTTGACATTAACGGTGTTAATGTATACTAATTGGTTAACGCTGTTAATGTCAAGAGAAAGAGGTGATTTGTGATTGAAGAAAAGAAGAATCTTAAAAATAAATACCAAGTTGTTCCCCTATTAATTTCCCTGTCGATTCTACTGGTTATTACATCTTCCATTGTAGGTATTTCATTGGATGATGGGGGAAAGCTTTATTTGTATACAACAATAAGAGGCAGTGAGGTTGAAATCTATGGGGGGGCTGGAATCTATCGTTACGATGATTATACTAAAGCCGTTACCATGAGAGGCTTTGATTGGGCCAATTTGTTTGTCTGCGTTCCTCTCTTTGTTACCGGATGGTTTTTGCATAGAAAAAACAGTTTAAAAGGTATTTTTCTTCTATTGGGTAATTTTCTTTATCTGGCTTACAGCTATCTTATCGGTGTAATGGGAAATGCATATAACGGGCTCTATTTAGTATGGACACTTATGTATTCAGTTGGGATCTTTGGATTGATTTTTTTGTTGAGGGAAGGGAGGCTGGGTGATCTGATTACAAATATCAAGAAGGATTTTCCAGTCAGATCTCTGGCCGTGTATATGTTTTCCATGGGAATTCTTCTTCCTACTCTCTATCTTATGGAAATTATCAATGGGTGGTCATTATCTGTCGCTCCCGTTTCTCTCAGTCATTATACGACTCTGGAACTGGCGGGTCTTGAAATCGGGCTAATGGTTCCCCTACATTTTATTGGAGGAATTCTTCTCCTTTTAAGGAATCGGACAGGATATATTATTTCCATCACTCTGGTCTGCACGACTTTAATTATGTTTATCTCTTTGACCTCAGCGCAAGTTATAATGTATCTGGAATATTCACAGGATTTTATTATTGAAATCGTTCGGATGGGATTTTTTGCTTTGGTGGGTCTGGTTTTTACGGTTCTGTCATTGAGGAAAATTTCTGAAAAGTGTCTTTATTGAATATTCGTAGAAGAGAAGGAGGTACTTTTTTGAAACACTAAGAATCGCTCAGATCAGGTGAGAATATAATAATTTAGGTGTAGAAGGAGAAAGAAGTGAAGAAATTTTTATTTAGTATTGTAGTTTTGTTGTTAATGTTTGGTTTTACTTATGCAGAAGATAAAACTAATAATGAAATTACCGTTATTGTAGAAGGAATAGAAGGTACAAAAGGCCAGATTGCTATTGGTTTATATGATAAAGAAAATAATTGGGCGGAAGAACCTTTTCTTCCTGGAGCTTATGTAAAAATATCAGGAGAAACTATAACTCATATTTTTAAAAACCTTCCGAATGGAACCTATGCAGTTGCTATTTATCATGATGAAAATATGAATATAAAACTGGATACAGGATTATTTGGTATTCCAAAAGAGGGTTTTGCTTTTTCAAACAATGTATTTGGATTATTTGGACCTCCAAAATTTGAAAAAGCCTCATTTTTGCTGAATGGGAAAATAGAGATAGAGATAGAAATGAAATATTAGGTATTTATTCAAAGTTTTCTCCGGTCCTTAGCTGCAGTAGAACCTTATGGCGATTAAGTTTACTTTTTACACCTGGTAGCTTTAGTCGGCTATCAGGTTATTTTACTGGTGATGTTTCCCTGATGATTTTTCTCTTCCGGCCTGGGGAATATTATTTGTTATGATGATTTATATTTAGAATCAAGTTGTTTCCATTACTCGTTTCATTACGAACCATTTAAGGGAAGGGTACTGTTTCATACACGCTACAATAAGTATTTCGGAGAAAATGTTCATATGTTTGAAGGTCTGGATTAATACTAAAATATTTTTCATTTTAACCTATCTTTAATAAATTTTAGGGAAATAAAGGATGCACTGAATACTGTAATAATATCCAGCAGAACACGTAATAAAATTATACCAATTGATGCCTGGGCAAAAATCGGTTCAATTAATGCATAAATTAGGAAAAAGATTCCAAAGATAACAAGACTGAAGTATAAAGATCCTTTTAATGGTCTGTATTTAGTAAAAATTCCTCTTGTAGTTAGAAAAAGAACCATAAATGAAACTCCTTCTAATACTGTTACCAGAAAGGTCTCCAGGATTTTCTTTGTAAAGTTTGCATCTACTTTTAATACATAGTAAGAAAAGTAGCGGACAGCAAAAAACAGACCAATAAATATTACTCCATTAAGGACAAGATTTTTCCCAGGTACCCCGGTTTTTAAGTTATTTGAATCCATTTTAATTATTTGTGAAATCAGCCAAAAGAGTAAGATTAATGCACCTCCATCAATTAATCCTGTGTAGGTTTCTACCCAAATTGGTGAATCATGAAGAATTGACATTTCATGCATACTTACAAAGGTTATTAGGCTGTAGGCAGCTCCCACTTTTAGAGCTCCATATCTGGGATTTCCAGTTAGGAATTTTCCTTTTTTCAGATAAAGTATTAATGGAATCAGCCAGGTCATTAATATTCCCAAGATAATCAGTGGGAAAAATAATCCTTTATTCTGATTTATAATTGATGGATTTGAATAAATAATTTCCGGTCCAATGCGGTGAAGCAGTAAATCAATTACCAGGCATAGAATAAATGAGAAAAAGATTTTTCTTTTTATTCTATTGGATATGTCCATATCATCCTCCTGTTTATATATATTAAAAGAGTGCGCTGTTATTTTTGTACACACTGTTAACACAAGTTTAAAAAAAATTATCCCAATGTCTCTAACAGACTTTCAATGACTTGAGAACTAATTTGTGAAAAACCTGAATAATTATCTGCCATTATTGAAAGCATCAGCATAGCTGTTCCATGAACGGTAATCCATATTTGAAACGCAAATGTCAGAGGAGAATATGTAGAGGGGAGGTTTATATTACTTTTTTCAAGTCCCGTCTTTATCAAGTCCACCATAGAGTTGAATCCTCCATCTTTTTTGGCATTTTCAACTGATCCCCCTGCTGTTACTAAATTATTGAACAAAAGAAAATAGAGTTCTCTATTATTTACAGCAAATTGCAAATAGGAGTCACATATTTTTTTTAATGAGAACTTTATACTCTCACCCATTGGAACAGATCCTTTTATATGGAATTCCAGTCGTTTCAAAGTCTCTTTACGCAGAGAATTTAATATCTCTTCTTTTGAACTAAAATATCTATAAATTGCGGTTGGAGAATAATTAACTTTTTCTGCAAGCAGTCGAATAGAAAATTGATTAATTCCACTTTGTATGATTATTTCTTCTGCACATTTCAGAATAAGAAGTTTGGTGTTGTTTCTCCGGATATCCTTTGGTTTTGTTAACATTGTACACAAAGTTAACATGCATAACTTATTTTGTCAAACCCATTTTGTTTATATACTTGAGGCTTTTTCAAAATAGAAACAATTCGTGATCTTTTATCTCGATTAAAAAGTGATTCAACTGCAATAGAAGCCAGAGAAATATTAGTTTTTGGATTCGCTTATTCACCAAGATTGATAAGAATCTTTACAGGTAAAAAAATTATACATTTCCGTAAAAAAAATAACTTTTTTGTGTCTAAAAATAGTGATAAAGTAATTCTATCAATTATTTACTGGAGTCATTTTATGTATTTGGAAAATATAATAGATAATAATCCTGAGCTTCTGGAGGTAATGATAAATTTTCATCAGAAAGGATTAATTCCGCCAAATACATGGGTTATAGACCTGGATACTATTGCTGCTAATGCAAAAATTCTGGCCAGTACAGCAAAAAAACTTGGCTTAATTACATATCTTATGTCCAAACAGCATAACCGGAATCCATATATAAATAAACTTGCCCTGGCATGTGGTCTGAATAAAATGGTAGCAGTAGATATTCAGGGGGTTCTTGCACACCGCAGATACAATGTTCCACTGGGGCATGCCGGCCATTTAAATCAGATTCCAGGGAATTTGATTCCGGATGTTGTTGCTATGAATCCT
>DAOWEB010000005.1 GCA_030638735.1 Spirochaetaceae bacterium | reverse complement strand
CTGTATAAACCATCTGCTAAGAAAGTGGAATTGATTAATGGTTCTTCTATGAATTTCTTCATAAATGAGAGGAAAAACATTGAAACTGACAATGGTGAAATACACCTTGAAAATCTTTGGTGGGTCTGGGAATGGTTTATGGATTTGTGATGAAATTTATTACGTTAGGTAAAAAATATAGAACAGGAACAAAATGCAGGTTTAGCATGATTAAAAATTTTAAAAAACATTGAAGAATTCTGGATAAAAAGGTATTTTTTCCGCTATGCTACGAAAATAAATACATTTATAAATTTCAATTTTTAACAATAATATTATGGAGACTACAATGAAAATAATTCCAAAAACGGGAAGAATCGGAAGATTTGCCAAAATAATAGAAAAAGAACTTGGAGAAATAATTTTATTAAGAGTAATGCAAAACTCTGATAAATATGCATCATTCAAAGTTCCTGAAAAATCTTTATGGTGGAAATCTACCGTAGAAAAACTGGAAAAAGAAATAGGAAAAGATAAGGCTGAAAGTATAATGAAACTCTGTGGGCAAAAATGTTGCGGACAGGGAATAAGAAAAACCGCAAAACGATTAATGAATGAATCAAAGTCAATTGAAGAATTCTTAAAGAAGGCAAGCACGGATGGACTTAAGGAAGGAGAAGTTGAATACAAATTAAAAGATGAGAACACAATTATTGGAACATTTTACAGATGTTTCTGCAAACAAGTTAGCCAGACAAAACTTCCCTTCAAGGATTTAACATATTGTCAATGCTCGGCTGAATTCCATAAACAGTATTTTAAAGCTGCCCTTGAAAAATCTGTTGAAGTTGAAATAAAACAATCAATAATTAATGGGGCAAAAACTTGTAAATTTCTGATTCATATTGGAGAATAAAATGCCATATCAGCGTTTACTAAATAAGGAAGAAAAGCCGAGTAATGAAGAAATAATTAAAATTATTGGTAAAAAGTCTTCTCTTTGGTTGAATATTCATGATTATATTGATGAAAAATATGATTTCACTTCAGAATTAGTATTCTGGACAAAAAAATATGGATGGACAATTAGATACAAAAAAGGTAGCAGAACATTTGGATATTTTTTTCCTGAAGAAGAAGCTTTTTCAGTATTGATTGTACTCGGAAGAAAAGAAGTGGAAAAAGTTGAATTAGCTAAATTGAACAAAAAAGTGAAGTCAATCTTCAAGACCACAGAACAATTACATGATGGACGATGGTTATGGATCAGAGTGCTGGAAAAATCAGATGTTGAATGTATTAAAGAATTCTTGCATGCAAAACGAAAGCCCAAATAATTAGAATCAGAACACTGTTTAAATTAAAACTGACTGGACCCAGTCAGCAAGGTATGGTATTTTCGATACAGCTCAAAAAAATCATCTTCAGACAGGGTTTTGTTTTCCCGTAAAGAAATTTTTTCGTCACAGATAATATTACCGGAATCATTCATTATGAGAATTCTCTGCCCAAGACGGATGGCTTCTTCAATATCGTGGGTTACAAAAAGAACAGTCATTCCATATTTCTTCCAGAGCTCCAAAAGGAATTCCTGAAGTTTTGTTTTAATCTTTGCATCGAGACTTCCGAAAGGTTCATCCATAAGAAGGATATCAGGATCTCCTGCCAAAGCTCTTGCAAGAGCTGTTCGCTTCTTCATTCCTCCTGATAATTGATGGGGATAGTAGCCGGAGAAATCACTAAGACCGGCCATTTCAAGAAGAAGAGACAGCTTGCTTTCTGTTCGAATAGAATCAGAACCAACAGTAGAAAAAACAACATTTTTTTCTACCGTTAACCATGGAAACAGCTGGTTATCATCCTGGAGCATCAAAATCCTTCTCTTGTCAGGAGCACCGACAATTGATCCTGATATCTTTACAGTTCCGGAATCCTGAGAAATCATAGAAGAACAAATTTTCAATAGAGTAGATTTACCGCAGCCTGATGGACCAAGAATAGATACAAATTCTCCTCTTCCAATATCAAGGGAGAAATTCTTAAGAACAGCCAGATTAGTATCTGCACTTTGGAAACTTTTGGAAATATTTCTTAGAGAAAGTAAGTTGCCCGGGGATTCTTTCATATCGACATACCCCATTTACGGATGGTTCTATTTTCAATTATTCCAAAAAAAAGATCTTCAATAAGAATGCCAATAATAACAACTACAACAATACCTGCAAACATTCCGGGAGTATCCATAAAAACTCTTTTACTGAATATAAACCACCCTACTCCTCCGCTACCGAATACTGCTCCGAAAATCATCTCTGCACTAATAAGCGCCCTCCATGCTCTGGCCCAGGAAATTTTGAGTCCCGCCAGAATATACGGTAAGGAACCAGGAACAGTTATTTTTAGAAACGTTCCAAACCTTGTAAGTTCATAATTCCTTCCCACTATTCTATAGGGTTCGGGAATACTTCTATAACCGGCAACAAGATTTGTCACCATTGGCCATACAACCGAATGGATGATTATGAAAATAATAGATAATGCCCCGGTACCGAACCACAGTATTACAACAGGAAGAAGGGCAATACCCGCAAGAGGGTGAAAAATTGCTGTCAAAGTAGTTACAAGGCTCTCCCCCATTCGGGAGAAGACAGCAAGAAAGAGGAGTGCCATGGCAATTAGTGTTCCAATGGTCATCCCTGCAAAAACAAGGGCCAGAGAAATGAGTATTTGTTTACCAAGTAACCCTTCAGAAAAACCTGAATAAAGAGCCTTTGCTACCAATGAGGGGGAAGGTAAAACCAGAGGAGAAAAATCTCCCAGCAATACAACAGAAACCCAGATAAAAATAAGAAATCCAATCCACACAAGTCTTGAAAGAGCTTTATTAATTATCCTGCAGGATAGATATTTCATCCATATTCTCCGGAGTTCTTTCAAGATATCCTTCAGCTTTCATAAACTCAATAAATTTTGAAAGGCCTTGAACCTCATCTGAATATTCCAGCCCTCCTCCTGTTAGATATGAATGTAGAGTTGCCTCTGATATGGAATAATCTTTTTTAAGAATAGAAACTGCTTCATCAGGATCCTTCCTTATAACCTCTCCTGCCTTGGCTATGGAATTACGGATAATAGAGAGAATTTCAGGATGTTCAGTACTAAACTTATCTGTCACCATTCCTGCAATAAAAGTAAAATTCCCGCCCATAGCTTCCTTACCATCAACAACAAGTTTCATATCCGGCTGGGAAAGTTCCATCATAATATATGGAGGTGATGTAAAGTGAGCGGCGACATCTCTTCGGGATAGAAGAGCACTCATTCCATCGGGGTGTTTCATGGTTACAAGCTGATTATCAAAAATATCAGATTGACCAAGTTGCTTTTGTGCTGCCATTGAAAGAAGAATATGTTGAATACTTCCTGGTTGAGGCAGGGCTATTCGATCATCAGGACCGAAGTCAGAAAGATTATTAATATCATCCCTCCATGTAACAAGTCCAATTTTAGCTTTTGAAAGGCCAGTAAATATTTTCCATTCCATACCCTTATCCCATCCAATAAGAAATGGTGGTATTCCCATAAATCCTATATCTACCTTACCCCCAAGAATAGCTTCTCTTATAGCAGCTGTATTCCCAAGACGAACCCAGTTAACCTTAACTCCAGGTAATTGGTCTTCAATAAACTGCTTTTCTTTTACAATCTGAAGAGGAGCATAGGCCAGACCATACTGTTCTGCAATGGTAACAGATAGATCCCCGGATTTATTTGAGCAGGATGAAAAAACAACAAGAAATACTGAAATAAGAGTTAGAATTCGCATAAGATATTATCTCCGTTTATATTTTTTATTTCCAGAACAGATAAGATTTTTTTCTTTAATTCTACCAATTCTGCTTTTGATTTACTTTGAATGGCCACATACCCTGCCCTTGCAGTGGAGTTCTCTCTGTTCCCCACCTTTCGACCCGGTTTAAGAATATACTTTCCATTTATTACCCCGGTCATTTTTTTTACAATCTCTATATCTCCATTAGATTTCACAACACCCGGTTTTGTAAAAAATAAAATTACAGACCCAAAAGAGAGTGAAGGAAACTGATAATTTTTTAATGCAGTATCATTTACCTTCCCCATGGTCGCAAGTTCAAACTGAAGGTTTAAAATATCTACTCCTGTTATGGCAGGAATAAACTCATCCTCATAGGCTCCTCCGATTCTTGCTGCAACTTCATTGACCTTAATCCCCTCATTTCCAATTAACATTTGAATATAAACCGGCCCGTTTGTAATTGAAAAAGAAGAAACAATTTTTTCTGAAGTTGCTATAATCTCATCTTTATATTTATCCATAAACTTTGAAGGATATTCATGAGATGTACAAACACCAATATGGGGACCATTGGACATGGTTACACGATCAGTAATTGTCAAAGGATAAAACTGATTATTAACACTCCATCCGCTGATTGTAATTTCATCGCTTTGGTAGTATTCCTCTGCCAGTATATTATCTTCCCTGGACCAGGACAAAACATCTGGTAAGTACTTTTTTAACTCTTTCCAATTCTCAACCTTATAAACACCTCTCTGCCCCTGACTGTCAACAGGTTTTACTACCAGAGGGAAGCTAAAACCATCAAGATCCTCTGGTTTGGATTTGGTGGTAACAAGTTTAAATTTACAAGTAGGAATATCATTTTCCTCAAAGACAGGTTTCATAACTCTTTTATTGGTTACACCAAGAGCAGTTTCTACACCTATACCGGAAGGAAAACCAAGTTTAACAGCAGTCTTTGATACAGGAAGAACAGGTTGATCAGTACCCAGAGTCAGTATTGCATCTACTTCAGCTTTTTCAGCAGCCGAACAGGTTTCTTCATAACTGAAAGTACTGGCTTTTACAAAAAGATCAGCCTCCAGGGCTCCGGGACAATCAGGATTCATATCACTAACTACGACAGTTAAACCAATATTTTTTGCCCGCCTGATGGCATTCAGCTGAGCCTCGCCCCCTCCAACTATCATAAGCTTCATATAAGGTTCCACTCCATTTCTGATGCAGTTTTCAATTTCCGTATTCTTTCCGGAAAAAAACGGGAACATCGGATCAGTGAAAAAGCCAGAAAAACAAGTTTAATAAAACCATACCGGCTGATATTTCCCGATTCTCTTTTATACTCAACCTGTAGATTAGCAATGGCCCTGGTATGTTTAAGAATTTCTACTGATAAATATCTGTATTCAGATATATCACAAATTATCCTGTCTACCAGAGATCTGCTTAAAATTCGAAAACTGGATACAGAAAGCCCTTTAGGTATTCTAAAAAATATACTAAAAATAATATCTCTTAATCCTGATCCACCCCTTCTTAATATTCCGGTTCTACTATTTTCCGGAACACCAAAGATAACATCAAGTTTATCTTTTTCTACCAGAGAAAAAAGCTCTGTAAAATCTTCCGGGTTATGGGAAAGATCATCATCAACAGTAATAGTATAGTCACCTGCAGCTACTCTTAAACCTGCAAGAGTAGCATACTGCTGTCCATAATTTTTGTTTAGAAAAACTCCTTTTACATCTATACCCATATTTCTTAATTTTATAATAAGAGTATCCGATCTATTATCGCTGCCGTCATCCACAATAATTATTTCAAAATCCTCTATACTACTATTTGAAAGAAGAGAAATATTAATCTTATTACAAAGCTCGTCCAACCGGTCCCAGCCATTAAAGCTGGGAATAACTACAGAAATTTTCAATATTATACTGCTCCCATATTCCAAACCATAAACCCTCCAAGTATAAACAAGCCTCCGGCAATATGAAAAATTGAAATACGTTCTTTTAAAACCAGTTTTCCCAGAATAATTACAATAATATAACCAAGACCAGTAACACTAAAAGCTGCATTGAGAGGAACCCTGGAAAGAGCAGAAAAATAGAGCATTGGGGCAGCCGCAACAAGGACCATTCCAATAATAATATAGTAGTTAAAAAAAGATTTTATTAGTATAGCTTTTCCACTTTTTGTAATAATTTTACCTGAACCAATTTTTATTATAATTTGAGAAAAAGAGGTAAGTATTACCATTAGAAGGAGTTTAAGATAGACTATTATCAAACTACCCTCCTATTATGCCTTTCTCCAAAACCAATTAGAATTACACCTAAACTAATAAGCCCTGCTCCAATTAGATTTGTACTTACTATTTCTTCATGAAATATAAAATAAGAAACAAGAAGTACCAGTATATAATTAAGACTCATTACAGGATATGCAAAAACAAGGCGCATTCTACGGATAATAAAAATCCAGAGAAATCCCCGGCTTATTAGACAAAGATAACTTACTAATGTATAGATATTTAAAATACTTCCACCGGAACCAATATGAATACCAGACATTTTTGCAAATATTTGGCCCAGGAGCATAATACTTAAAGGCAAGAGAAGAACAGGCCAGGCAGGTTGAATGGCCGAGCAGCAACGAAGTTGCGACCAGGCGAGAGTAGATTTAGTTGACATTTACGTGCCTGCTCCTGAACGTTAGTTTTGATTTTATTCCAAATTATACCTGTTTTTTTAATACAAAAAAAGCCTTTTCGGCAACTTTTCGATAGGAAAAGGCTTCCCATGGGCAGGGTAGATTTTCGTTACCCCCATATCAATCAACTTCCTCCAACTGTTCTTTAAGGCAGATATATCTTCAGCAAATATTGGCAGGTTTG
>DAOWEB010000228.1 GCA_030638735.1 Spirochaetaceae bacterium | reverse complement strand
CATAAACTTGGAACTAAAGAGGAAATTGATGCAAAAATAGATAGGATAATGAAAGAAGTTGGAATAAACCCTGTCTATAAAGGCCGATTCCCCCATCAATTTTCCGGCGGACAAAGGCAGCGAATTGGAATAGCCCGTGCTCTTATGCTGGATCCTGAATTTATTATTTGTGATGAAGCAGTTTCTGCTCTGGATGTTTCTATTCAGGCTCAGGTTCTTAATCTTCTTCTGGATCTTCACGATAAATACAAGTTTACCTATATTTTTATAGCCCATGACCTAGCTGTTGTTGAATTTATCTCAACAAGAATTCTTGTTATGTATTTGGGGAAGATAGTTGAAACAGCAGATAAAAAGGAACTGGTTAAAAATCATTTACACCCCTATACCAAAGCTCTTTTTGATGCATTCCCTGCAACAGATCCTAAGGGGAGGGATGACAGAGATCCTGTTTTGATGGGAGATGTACCTTCTCCAATTAATCCGCCTACTGGTTGTTATTTCCACCCGAGATGTCCCAGGGCTATGGATAAGTGTAAACTGGAGTATCCTCCTTTAAAAGAAGTTTCGACCGGGCATAAGGTTGCGTGCTGGTTGTATGAAAAGGTTGATGATTTGTAACTGTTAGAAATGAAACAGAGAGTGTGTTAGATAATTCTATCAAAATACGTTCTATAATTAATATACTCAATATTTTCAGAAAATTTACCCTCTTCACTTCCTTTGTATACAAGATACCCTTTTCGGGTTGAAGAACCGGTTTCCAATCCCATTATTAACTTAAGGTTTTCGGTCATTTTATATTTAGGAGTCGAATTATTTTTGATTTCGAGATATGTTAATGACCGCTCATTAGAGTTTTCGATTATCAGATCTACTTCCAGTCCTGCATTGTTGCGGAAAAAGAAAAGCTGATCTTTCCTGTCTCTGTGGAGCAGTGATTTTTTTGTTTCGGCTGTAATATAATTTTCGAAGATGCTTCCTCCAAGAGGCCCTTTATTTAGTATATCCTCACTTTCTATTCCTGTCAGATAACAGACCAGGCCTGTATCGAAAAAGTACAATTTAGGACGTTTTATAATTCTCTTCCCAAGATTTTTATGATATGGCGGTAAAAGGAAAATTATATAACTGGCTTCCAGTACGGATACCCAGTTCTGAATTGTTTTTACACTAACACCAATTTCTCTTGAAAGAGAACTCATATTCAGTTCCTGAGAACATCTTGCAGCCAGTAATCTAATTAATTGCTGAAAATCACGTAAATTACCAATGTTGTACAAAGTGCGCACATCTTTCTCAATGTAGGTATTAATATATGAGCCAAACCATTCGGAGGTATTCTTATATTTTCTTACTACTAATTCAGGATAGCTTCCATATATAATTTGATCCTTTTTCTGTAAATCAGGTAACTCTCTGTATTGGAATGGAAGAAGTGATAACAGTCCTATTCTACCAGCAAGGGATTCCGAGATCTTTTTGAGCAGTGAAAACTGACTTGAACCTGTCAGGATATATTTCCCATAGTTTTGACGATCTTTGTCAACTTCTATTTTTATATAAGAGAAAATTTCAGGAACCTTCTGTACCTCATCGAAAATAATTCTGTCTGCATGCTGCTGCATAAAACCTTTGGGGTCTGAATAGAAAAAATCAACAGTCATGGGATCATCAAATGTTATATATCTGTATTTATCTTCTAAACACTGCTGAATGAGAGTCGATTTTCCTGACTGTCTGGGACCAGTAATAGCTATAACAGGAAATATATTTAGATAGTCATACAGTTTTTTTTCAATAATCCTGTTTATATATTCCACAAGAGAATTATATCATACAAATTTGGAGTGTCAATACAAATTTGTATGATATTACAGTTGAGATCTTATTATTAAAGCGAAAATATCTTTTGCAAAATTGCCTCTAATCACATATACTAAATGAATTACTCTTAAGAAAGGTTTAGAATAGTATATTACAGCGGCTCCGGCCCTGATAAACATGGAGGATGAGAATGGGATTATTAAGTAAGCTTAAAGGTGAGTTTATTGATATTATCGAATGGCTTGAAGATGATGGAGAAACCCTCGCTTACAGGTTTGAGAGATATGGAAACGAGATAAAAAATGGAGCAAAACTTACAGTTAGAGAAGGTCAGGTAGCTGTATTTATCAATGAAGGACAAATTGCAGATGTATTTCAGCCTGGAATGTATGATCTGACTACAGCTAATCTTCCAATTCTTTCTACACTGAAAGGGTGGAAATATGGTTTCAGCTCCCCTTTTAAAGCAGAAGTAATTTTTATGCCCACAAGAGAAGCAGCTGGATTCGGCTGGGGCACACCAGGTCCATTCAGAATGAGAGATCCTGAATTTGGGCTTTTAGAAATGACTGCCAGAGGACATTTTTCTTTTCATATTATGGATCCTGAAAAGTTTATTAGAAATGTTGTTGGAACAGATGGTGAATTTACTAAAGAAGAGATTGAAGATCGACTAAGAAAAAGATTTGTTACAGAAGCAGTATCCGGTATAGCGGAATCCGGAAAATCTTTTTATGATATGGCTCAGCATTATGATGATATCAGCCAGGTTCTAAAAGAACGGGTAGACCCTGTATTTCTTGAAAAATATGGTATAGGACTGGATGATACATCAATACAAAGTATAGATTTAACTGAGAGATCTGCAGAAAAAGTAGAGTCCAGAGATGAGCTTATGTTTGCAGGTTCCCGAATGAATGATTATGAAAGAAAGGCCAGAGCAGATGCAATGCTTGGTCTTGCTAATAATGAAGGCATGGGCGGCGGAATGGCAGCTGGCGGTATGGGCATGGGTATGGGCATGGCTATGGCAGGTCAGATGGGCGGTCAGAATCAGCAACAACCACAAGGTGGAATGGCTCCTCCTCCTCCTCCAATGCCGGCAGCATTTCATGTCCTAATTAATGGCCAGCAAGCTGGTCCCATGGGTATGCAGCAATTACAGCAGATGGTAGCTCAGGGTCAGGTTAATGGCCAGTCCCAGGTATGGAAACAGGGAATGCCTGCATGGGCAGCACTTTCGGCTGTACCGGAACTTGCTGGTCTTCTTTCTGCCGGAGGGCCTCCTCCTCCTCCTCCTCCATCAGCATAATTTTGTTTTTATATTTAAATTATGGATGGAAAGAATAACAAGAACAATGAGGAGTCAACAGATGAGTGAAATAGATTTTAAATGTAAAAACTGTGGAGGGGATCTAAGTTTCAGCCCCGGTACCCAGGCATTAAAATGTCCCTATTGCGGAACAGAAAATGAAAACCCCGATAGTGCACCGGAGGTTCATGAAGAACTCGATTTTGAAAGTGCCAAAGCAGCATTTCAGAATAGTGAAGATACTATTGAAGTTCAGATTGAAAAATGTGGTGCCTGTGGTGCAGAGGTAACTCTGGAACCCAATATAACAACAGCAAAATGTGACTTTTGCGGAACAGGAATGGTTGTAAGCGGTAAAAGCCATAAGGCAATGAAGCCCCAGTATCTGCTTCCATTCAGCATTACCAAAGATATGGGCAAAAAAAGTTTTCGTGACTGGATTGCAAAAAGAAAGTTTGCACCCAATGCATTAAAAAGACAGGCAAGATTATCAGAACCTGTTCATGGAATCTATTATCCCCACTGGACATTCGATTCACAGACAGAATCAACCTATACAGGAGAGCGAGGAACTCATTATACAGAACAGGTAACACGGACTGACAGTGAAGGCAAGGAAGTGACTGAAACTGTAACAAAAACCCGCTGGAGAAGTGTCAGAGGCAGTGTCAGCAGATTTTTTGATGATGTTCTTGTTGCAGCCAGTACCACTTTAAAAAAGAAACTTACATCAAAATTAAATGACTGGGAATTTAGTAAAATGGTTTCCTATGATGATAAATATCTTAAGGGCTTTAAGGCAGAATCTTATTCCATCGAGTTGGAGGAAGGTTTTGAAGAAGCAAAAGTAGAGATCAATTCTGCTATACGAAGTGATATAAGACGGGACATAGGTGGAGATGAGCAAAGAATTAATAGAGTGGATACAGCATACAATGCAATAACTTTTAAATATATTTTACTTCCTATATGGGTAGTAGTTTATAAATTTAAAAATAAATACTACCAGGTTCTAATTAATGCAAGTACAGGTGAAATTGCAGGAGAAAGACCTTTCAGTGCTGCAAAGATAATTGGTCTCATACTAGCCATTCTGGCAGTAGGTGGAATAGGGTATCTTATTTATTATTTAGTTTCCAATGGGACTATTTAAAAACGCAGAGGAGAGCAGGAGCAGAAGAATGGAAAATATTAATTTAACAGGTCCCGAAGCAGGGATAGCACTTTCAACTCTGGTGGCGTTCAGTGATGATAACCCCTCAGCCGAAGAAGTTGCAGTAATGCGAAAATATTATAAGTTTGAGGATGCAGAATCCTTTCAGAATAAAGTTGATACCGGAGGTTTTAAATTTCCTGAGGATTTTCCCTCCCTTGAACCAATAGTATTGGAAACTTTAAAAAGTCAGGAAAAGGATTTTCAGCTGAGAACCCTGGCTGTTGCCCTTGTGCTGGCTCATTCAGATGGTATTTTTGATCAGAATGAAATGAATGTTCTAAATAGATTCTGTATAGGGTTGGAACTAAGTCTTTCTGATGCGGATCTTTTTTCTAAAAACCGCCTTAAAGAGATTGATGAAGTAACAGATTATAATGATTTCAAAGTTGTTGATAACTTATTATCTAACCTGGATATTGAGTTCACTGCTGAAGAGGCAGGTGCTGCACTGGCCATTCTTGTTGGTTTAAGTGATGATGATCCTTCTGACGAGGAAGCTGCAGTTATGCGTGAATATTTTTCTGTTCAGGTAATTTCTTCTTTAATGGCTAAAGTTACTGATTCAGGTAATAAGTATCCTGAAGCACTAAAAAGTACTAAAGAAAGTCTTTTCAGAACTCTCAGGAAAACGGACAGCGATATTCAGAAAAAGTATCTGGCAATTGCCTATAAGGTTGCTGGTGCTGATGGAGTTATTGACGAAGCTGAGCTGGATCTTATACAGGAATACTGTTTGGAGTATGGTATCGGTATTGTGGAATTAAAGGATTATTTTAAGGCTGATATTGCATAATAGAGACGTTGCATGCAACGTCTTTACATGGGCATGACCCCTATGTACGGGGCGCAGATCTGCGCCCCCTACGACGGGGTCGGGCTATTCTCTGCAATTCCTCCCGCATTGATTAAAGGGATCACAATTTGATTTTCTGGGTACAGACGTAGCATGCTACGTCTGTACAACGGCATTCATTCACGGTGCGGGATTTTCGTTTCTATCCCTCATGCGTTGCGTCTCTATTTGTTTCCATCCAGATATTCTTTCACCATCTTTTTACCTTCTTCTTCATCAACTCTGCGCAGCAGAACTGCACCAAATAGAAACAGGATAAGTATTGAAAGCATTCCTATTCTGTTGCTTCCGGTTAAAACAGTAACAAGCCCAATCATAAAAGGTCCTATAACAGCTGCAAATTTACCAAGCATATTGTAAAATCCGAAAAACTCAGCCGACTTGCTTTCCGGAATAAGTCTTGTATAATAGCTTCTGCTTAAAGCCTGTATTCCTCCCTGGAAAAGTCCTATCATCATGGCCAGGATATAAAAATGGAGAGGGGTCTGCATTAGAACACCAAAAACTGTAATAACTGCGTAACCCAGTATAGCAATCTGAATTGCCTTTTTGACCCCTATTTTCTGAGCAAACTTATGATATATAAGGGCTGCAGGGAATGCTACAAACTGAACCAGAAGAAGTGCAATAATTAGTGATTCTGCAGGAAAACCCAGAGAGGTACCATAATCTACTGCCATCTTAATAATAGTATCAACACCATCAATGTAAAACCAGTATGCCAGTAGAAATGTTCCGACAACTTTAAGATGACGAATTTCAGATAAAGTATTTTTCAGCTGTTTCCAACCAGCAGATACAGCCTTATGTAGCGGCATACTGTCTTCATTTTCTGGTTCTTTCACAAAAAGAAAAATTGGAAGTGAAAATATTGCCCACCATAAAGCAACACTGATAAAAGAAAGTCTTATTCCTGTTGCTCCGTCAGGAATACCGAACATTTCCGGTTTAAGGTACATAAGTACATTAACTACAAATAGCAGACCTCCACCTATATATCCCAGTGAGAAACCAAGTGAAGAGACGTAATCAACTTTCTTTTCACTTGCAACTGCCGGTAGGAGTGAGTCATAAAATATATTCCCACCCGAAAAACCTATTGTCCCAACAATATAAAAGAGTGCTGCCATTTGCCATTGACCTGCCTGTACCAGCCATAATGCTCCAGTCATTATAGCACCCAAAAATGCAAAGAAACCTAAAAATCGTTTTTTTGCACTACCCTTGTCTGCTATTGCGCCAAGAATAGGAGCCATTGCAGCTACTAGAATTGCAGCAAGAGAGTTGGCTGTTCCAAGATAAAAAGTACTTGTCTGTACACTCGCACCTGTTGACCAGTAAGCCTTAAAAAAAACCGGGAAAAATCCAGCCATTACTGTGGTAGCAAAGGCACTGTTTGCCCAGTCATATAGAGTCCAGGATAGTATTGCTTTTCTGGTGTCTTTCATAAAGAACTCCTGTTATGTCTTAATAGTCTTTCCTGATTGTACTTCATTATTGGTGCATGCGCATTGATTTTTTATAAGAAATCTGTTTTTTT
>DAOWEB010000317.1 GCA_030638735.1 Spirochaetaceae bacterium | reverse complement strand
CCGGGCTGAACTGCACAAAATCCCTCCTGGTGTCAGAAATGAAGAAGTATCTAATTTTTACAGGGGTAATACTTGTTATTGCCCTGGTGTTTTACCTGGGGGTAAAAAGTGGAAAAACGATTCTTAGTTCCGGGGGTATTCTTGGTATTTTTGCTTTTATTTTTAATCGCAAGCGTACCGGTCCAGGCAATAACGGAGAAAGAAATAGTAGAGAGCCTGGTATCAGTATCGATGAGCTTGAAGGAATTAGGGAACGATATAAAGACGTTAACAGGAGACTGGAAGAAGGAGTCGGCAAGTCAAGATCTGAGGTTAGACAACTTAGAGACGGACTTAAGCGAGATAGAGAACGCATCCGTGGACTCGAAGGAACTGCAGTCAAAGTTAGAAATGCTGCAAATGAATTGGACGACCTCATTGAACGAATACAAAACGAAGGAATTGATTGAGGATGTTATCCAGTGGACTTTAATCGGTTTACTTAGTGCATATGTAGTTAAAGATGCTTGGAATAATACTTTCAAATAATGTAGGGTTGCCTTTTCCATGACAATTAACTAGACAAATGTATAGTATTTATAAATGAAACGCTTTGTACGTCCAACAGGTTTTGGTTATCCAGCAGAATAATATGCTGAAAATGATATTGACTGGAATCCAGTGGTATTACCAAAGCCAAATGCTATGTATGTATTTCCCATAACTGGTAGCAAGTTTGAAGAATTTAACATATCAGATAAAGATCTTGCTATAATTGATCGTTATCTTGTTCCAGGTAAAGGAGATTTAGTTGTTCTTGTTTTAGGTGGTGAATTCGGAATCAAAAAATACACAGGTGCTGAAAGAGATATTGTAGGAGTTGTAAGCCGTCTTGTTAGGATGCTTAATAATTAAGGCTGCCTGGTAATATGGCAGCCTTTCTGTTTCTTATATCAATCGTACATAGGCTGATCGTTGTAATGTCTTTTCGTATCTAGTACAATTGAATCTTAAATATTCACTCTCGAAGTAAATAGGGATGCATATGATTGATGAGCTGAAGAATGAATTAGAATTAATATTTAGTGGACTCGCTAAATATGAAAAGGATAAATCTCTCCCTCAAGACTTTTTTAAAAAACTACTCTATGAAGATGACTGGTCATTTGTTATCAAAATCCACACTCTTATTGAGGCAGCAGTATCTGAATCATTAGCAGCAGTAATCAATCCAAAACTTCTCGTCGTATTCCAACAGCTCAGTCTTGGTGATACACGAACCGGAAAGTTGAAATTTGCCGAAGCCTTTGGCTTGTTAAATGAAAATCAACTAAAATTTATTAAATTACTATCAAATATACGTAATAAACTTGCTCATGATATAAAAAATATCGATTTTAATTTCTCGGACTATATAGCAAACCTAGACACTAATCAATCAAATAATTTCTCCAAGGTCTTAACTTCTCTTTTTGTTGATGAGAACAAAACTTTTTATTCTCAAGAAGTCAAGAAGGAGACAAAACTAATTATCTGGTTAAATTCAGTTAGTATAATTAATTCCACAGCATTTTCCATGGTGGAAGCGAAGTTCGAAAAACTCCAAAATAAATCGTTATTTATGGAAATGAGACTTCGAGATATAGAAGAAGCTACTCCCTCTGAAATAAATTGAGCATAGCCCTGGATATAAACGGAATTGAACTGCATCAAATCTTGGTGTTTATAATGTACTGGTTTACAAATGGTTGACAGTCATATGGAAAGTTGTAGTCTATTATAAGGTAGAAATGCTTTAAAACGTATAGATTAGACCACTACAGTCCATATTGTATACATATAGAGTTCGGTCTCCGGTATTAAAAAAGAGTGATGGTTAATACTGTCACTCTTTTTTAATTCTGTAAGTAATCCCGGAAGAACAATTCTTACAACTCTCAAAGCGAATTTATGACGGGATAAATGAGTTTTGGTCAGAATGAATCAGCTAATTTTATACCTTTTCGGTTACACTAATTCTTATGTTAGAAATTAATTTCTATTTAGATCATTCTTATCAACACTATTTTTAACATCTGGATCATCAGTTATTTCAAAATTATAAATATGCAGTGCAGGATATCCAGCTTTAGTGAAATAATCTCTAATATCATGATTCAGATAAGGGGCGATAAATTCAGTAGCTTTCTCTTTTAAAAGATATTCTAAATCCTGTTCTAAAAGGTCTGATTCAATTATATTTATGATTATTAAGTATCCTATATTGACATCAAGCAGTTCATTATTATTTTTTTCATTGATTACGTCTATGTTGAGAGAAATCATACAAAATGCAAAATGTTCGTCGTGGTCTTTTTTGATATCAACATCACATGAGTACGACAGGTTGGTTGTCTTTTCATACTCATCATTAAATGGAGAATGAGCGGTGAATTGTGATCCGAGGAGTATAATTTCAGAAAGTTCGTAATTCATCATAATATTTTATATTCCGGTGTTTTTTTGACCATGAATTCAGAAGCAATTTCCCATTTTTCTTTTACTTCTTCTTCGAAAGAAAAATCTCCATTAACTTTATTCAAAGTTATTCGACGAATTGTTTGCTGTGAGTAACGAAAACTTTTTTTAAATGATGCAATATATGCTTCAGGTGAGTCTTTATAAAAAGAAATTTTTGGAAGATATCCAAGCGTATCTGCAATTTCAACAATCTTATCAACCGTGAAATTTCTATCGCCAGTCAGCAATTTTGATACTGCTGCTTTTGATATCCCCAAGCATAACGATAAATCAGTCTGGTTTTTTTGTTCAGCTTTCATTATCCGATAAAGTTCTCCTGTAATTACATTACGGAAAGTTTCTTTTTTTACATCTATTGAATTAAGATTTTTCTCCAGATTTACCTTGAATTTGCTTAATCCGCCCATTTACTGCTCCTTCTAGTTTCTTCTTGGTGATACTATAATATTTTAGTCTCTGGGTTCTCATATTGTTCAAATCTTTAGGTGACCAATCATCCCTCTTCTTATTAAAACCATAAATAGCTATAAGATTAATCGGTTTCTTGTCCCACACACAGGCAATTCTTATTTGCTTTATCTTTATTTCCCAAACATCACCCTCCAAATGCTTAAATTTCTGTCGATGCGAATACATTAAAGGATTGCTGCTAATAGCTTTTAAAATAGATGTGAGCTTTTTCTGGTTTAGGTTCCTCTCTAATAACCTATCAAGATATTTTCTTACCTGTGTAGGCATTGTCTCAGTCCCGAAAACAAGAAAATTAAAATTCTCACTATATAATATTTCGGTACAATTTAACATATATGTTAACTACTTTTGTGGTTCATGTCAAATGTTTTTTCACATACTTCATTATTTATCTGCTCTCCACACTCCTGGCTCTGGTATAGTTGCCATTGTAGCACATTCCGGACAGCGTATAAATATTTTAAAGTTTTCCAGAAGAATGTCATGAAATTCATCTATCTTATCCAGTCTTTCCAGATATGTAAATCTTAGAACTGTAAGAGTGAACTGCGGTATTTTAAAATGCATTATTAAACTTATAAAGCAAGTAATTTCTATTCATCTATTAGAATTCCTTCAGCTTTTTGAGCTTGTTCAATTTGTGGAACTGAGTTTTCCTTGATCTTGGGTGCTGGTTTTTCCCATTTAACTAGATATTGAATTATTCCACGATAATAATCGACTAACATTTGTTCTATGATATCCACAAATTTAGAGACAGAGGCGAAACCTTTACCGAAATCTTTAATAAATATAATATTAAATTCTTTTACTTCTTTATCTTTGAGCTCAGGATAAATAGAATTTAGAGATTCGATTGATACTCTTTCTAAATTGATTTTACCTTTGAAGCGTATTTCAACCAAAATTTCACTATGAATCTTTGAATATAATTTCTCACTCTTTTTTTCACATTTCTGGAATTGTTGACTTAGCCAACTTAATTGTCCTCTTATTGTTTTATTCTGGGGAGCAGTCAGCTTTACCGACATCTCTATGCTGCGTTTTTTAAAGAATGCAGTAATATCAATTGGAGATATGGCATTATTCACTTTAAGAACGGAATTAAGGGTAAATTCCGTTATAAGCTTCTTTTTATCGTTTTCAAGTCTTGCTTTGAGGTTGCCCTTATATTTTACTTCACCTGAATTAACAAATACACCCAATTTCCTACTAAGAATTAATGCCATATCCTTTTCTTCCTGCTGCCAGCTTTGAATTGTCTGATCAACATCAGAATCAGAAGCTTTTAATCTTGTTCCAGAGTTTATTTTTTCTATAACTTCTTTCCATCCTGGTTTCATACGATTAAAACCCAGTACACCTGATTTTGGACTCTCTAAATAATGTACAACTTCCTGCATTATCTCTACCTGGTCCGTATCCTCGATATTTGTATCATTATCAAATAATAAAATATGAGCAAGAGTTAATAGGTAAGACCATGAGAAATGGTAAACAGAAATGCTTTTTGGAAACTTAATATTTATTGGAAATTGTGTGGGATCAGAAACAAACTGATTTGATACAGTTATTAAATTAGGAATATTAAAAGATCTTGCTAATTTTATATAACGATCTATTTGATCCTGTTCTAATTCATTATGACCATTTTTCATTTCAAATATAGCAGCATCTTTGATTATACCACCTTTTACAACCAGTAGCAGTCCATCAACCCTGGAGTCCTGATTATCTGGAAAAGTTACTTCTGTATAGACAAAAATTTTACCGTTTGAAGGAATTTTCGAAGCAGATAATATCATTTTCCTGAATTCTTTAATTAAACGGATAGAAGTTAAAAATACGGAAGTCAGAGCCATCTCATCGCCTGGTTTCAAGATAGGAATTAACCTGGCTTCTCTTAGTTGAATATCTCCATTTATTACATATTGATCAAAGGCAGATTTACTTGTTCCGATTAGCTTTGTAAACTTTTTTTCCATATTTTCCTCTATATACAATTAAAAATATTTACTTTATTGATGATTTTACTACCTGTTTATCCAGATTGAAAGCACTTTTTCTAATATTATTACTAAAGATATATATACACTTTTCACTATAAAACCGAAAAATCGACAAAGAGAATGTTATGTCGTCCCCGCTTGGTTTTTTATCAGCCGAACAGATCTCAATGTCATTAGAATAAATACAGAAGTCATATCAAGAGAATCCAGAGAAGCTCAACAGACTTTCAGTTCTTTCAGAAATAAATTTGATGGACTTGCAGAAACTTCTACCAGAATTGCAAATAGATGTGACCGAATTGAAAGGGAACTCTCCCTGCTGATAAAAGAGTCTAAGTTATTGAAACAGGATCCGGGAAAGCTACAGGATCAATTAACTAAATTGAACTCTGAAATACAGAAACTATCAGAATCATTGGATCGAATAGGAATCTAGATTACGAGTTTAGAAGGTTCCTTGGAAAAGATAGAGATGAAAAGTAGTTTAGGTCTTGGTCTATTTTGGTTCTTTGTTAACAATTATAGGGATGATTTTGTATAGTTTATTTGGAGAAAGTTAAAGAACTTCAGCAGTGTATGAATAAAATGAATTTTGACAGGATTCATGTTCGATATGTAATAAATTTGACTTCTAATCTTTTGTATTGTATGATTTCATCATTATAGAAAAGGAGCTTTATATGAAAAAAGTATTGTTTATAGTATTCCTTTTTATTATTCCTATGACACTTTTTGGTGCAGTATTATCTGGTGGTTATAATGAATATCAATTCGCTTTAAAACAAGAAGTTCCATATGTGTATGAAGGGAAAATAGCTAATGTTAGATCGTATGATGTTCGAATGAAGAAAGCCTTTACTTATAGTGCTGGAATCCAAGCAGTTTCATTCGAAGTTTATGGGAATAAGTATGAAAATATTAATGACCGAATTGGTGTACTTAATTCATTTTCACCTGTAATGTTTACTTTTATTTTGAAGCAAAGAGCATACATTGAATGGGTTGGAGATCCTGAAGGAGGTATAAAAAAAATATATAAATATTCACAGGCATTATATAGTATGGCTCTCGGAGTAACGCTTCAATATGAAGGTGTATCAGAGAATATTGTTGCTGGTTTTACAGCCATTCCATTCATGTTTTCCAGCGAAATACTGACAATTGGTATTGGTGTTCAAGTATTTGCAGACAATAATGCTCTGGAGGGCATAAGAGTTGCATTTGTTATACCAATATCCTACACAAAAAGAAATGATGATATAAATATTTAGATATGTCCTATTCTTCTTCTATAAAGAGAGTTCTTGTAATTATTTTTTAAGAGATATCTGGTACTGGAGCAACCCATTAGAAAAAATATATTGCTGTATAATGCTCTCCAAAAACAGATTCATAAACAATGGTTAAGCTAAGTTGATTTAGAAAATCATTAAATTTGTTTTGCATGACTTTATCTGAATTACTATCGATCCATATTAAAGATTGAGAATCACCTACTGTAATAAGGGTATCTTTTGTATACCAAAAGGATTTATATCCTTTTTCAACTAATTGGTAATGCTGATCGAGATACCTCCACCCAGCATCACCCAAGTGTTCATCCAACACTTCACCGTTAAATGCAATATATGTTTTTTTTATAATTGCTGGGCCTAGTCCATTATTCTTTAGGTAAATACCTATTCTGTCATTGTCTGAGTAATAGAGTCTTTCAAAGTTTAAATTTGGTTGAAGTCTTATTTGGTTATGCCGACGGGTCTCAATTCCTTCAAATACTGACAATGATAATGCTGCTAAAGCTATAACTACTGCCGATATCGATACAAATAGTTCTGTTTTATTTTGCTTGATACTCAAAAAGAACCTCCAATTAACTAATAGCAACCAATTTATTAATATACAAATCTTGGGGAAATACTACTTACAGTTGTATTTTATTTTTTTAGTAAGTATACACTCTTCAACGAGGAATTCAACAATTAAAACTTTAACGGTAACATTAGCTGCCATTTCCAATTAATGTGATTTTAAAACTTCAATTACAGTTTCCTTCATAATTCTAAAAGCAGATCTTCCCATTATAGGACTCTCTTTTATGTCATCAACCAGAAGATTCAATTCTTCTTCCTTAAATTCTGTATAGTTATCTTTTTTAAGTTTATTAAGATCCACAGTGTTAAGATCGATATACTCTGAAACTTTATCAATTAAGTCTGTAGAATTTGAAATAGGTGATTTTTGAATATCTTCCAGACATTTTTCAAAAGTCGTAAAATCAATTGAAGATATAATTTGAATAGCTTCAAATTTTGACAATCCAAAAGTCTCTAATTGGTCAATATTTTCAGAAATTATATTCTGGAAGTTATTAGTATTATTCTGAAACTTTTCCGGGAGTATTTTGGATACTTTTCCACCAGAAACTGCACTTGATATTATTTGTGGGAGGAAATAATAGAAAGATCCTGCAATTAATGCCAGAATCAGTAGTATTATTAAAAATACACCCATACAACCAGTACCTTTTTTTGCTCTTATTTCACCATAATCACCCATAATTTCTCCATTTATAAAAAATATCATCCACATCCTTATTAATGTGGTGGTTTAGCAGCTTTCGTACCTGGTAATCCTTTTAGTTAATGAAATTACTTCATTAATAAGACGATTTGACTCTTCTTCGTGTAAGTAATCAAAAGCAAGTATGGGCTTTCGTACAATACGAGTAGAGTAGATCTTTTGTTTAAATAGAAGTTTTTTAAAAAAATGAATAGAGATATCAAGATGCTGATTGGAAAATGCTAAAACCGGGAGTAATTCTTCAAAGAGAGATCTTGCTGTTTTTATATCGCCTTTTGTATAGAGTTCGTATATTTTGCAATATATTTTATGCATTCCTGTGGGCATGAAAGCATGTACTCCTCTTTCCATTCCTTCTATCATTTGAGATACTGCCCATCCACCGGAAAGATGAAGTAAACCATTTGTCTTTGTGTAAACTTCTGAATATTTAACTCCAGCAGGAACTACTTCAATTTTCAGGCATTTGAATGTTTCCAGTTCTAAAAATAAATCGTTAATCAATTCCACTGGAAGTCCATACCCATAGGCATCCCAATCTTGAAGCATTAAAAAAATAGGTTTGAGTGCGTTCAGAGCTGATGCAGATTTTTTATATTCTTTAGAGGATGTGTAAGGTATATTTGCAAGAATCCCCTGGCATCCTGTTTTTATACAAAATTCACCCATCTGGAGCATTTCTTTTGTGGAGGAAGCAGATGTTCCTCCTATAACAACACTCTCACCATTACATGCCTCTACAGTCTCTTTAATAAGAATTTGTTTTTCATTTTTGGTTAATTTATCTACTTCTGATGCCATCGCTGGAATGAGGAAGCCGCAAACACCTGAACTTATAGCATTTCGTATATTTTTGTGAAGAGAAGATATATCCAGTTTGTCATTTTCTGTGAATGGTGTGTTTAATACAGTAATTATACCTTTAAGATCCTGGATCGGTTGGAACTCTATACTCATATTTTTAATAATGTGGAGGTTTTACAGATGGGGGACCTGGTATTTCATTAGTAACATCCTCCATCTGTTGTCTAAGAGATCTTTGATCTTTTTTTATAACTTACATTAGTTTTACATTTTCAAGAACTATATCATTTAACTGATTAAGGTAGTTTTCCAGATGGGTCATACGTATTTCCAGTGCATCAATTCTTTCTTCATTCATCTATTTACCTTCTTCCTGGAGTTTCCTTCCAGTTATAAAAGTTTTTTCAGGTTAATATTAAATCACCTATTAAGATCAGGTGTTAAGAATACTGTTTTAGCGACTGATAAACAAGCTTGTAAAATTGATTTTTATAAAATCCTTGCTTAGATAGGTGAGTGGATGTAATATTATTAATAGTACTCTTTCACCTTAAAGCTGTCTTTATGTACTTCTTAATTGTGGTGTTATTTTTAGCTTATGGAGGCGTATAAATATATGGCTCACAATACTATAAAATCCAGCTATTCAAGACTATCAGACCGGTTGAATCTATTTCCTCAGGGAGCCCCTCCTTCTGAACTTTTATTTAAAATTTTATCTACCCTTTTTAATGAAAAAGAAGCAGATTTAGCCTCTCAACTGCCAATAAGGCCATTCAATGCAGAAAAAGCAAGCCGTATCTGGAAACTGGATCTGAACAAAAGTAAAAAGCTCCTGGATGAATTAGCCGGGCGTAGTATTCTTGTTGATTTCGAGCAAAATGGGGAGACTGTTTATGCTCTGCCTCCACCTATGGCTGGATTTTTCGAGTTTTCTTTAATGAGAATAAGAAAGGATATTGATCAAAAATATTTAAGTGAACTTTTTTATGAATATTTGAATGTGGAAGAAGACTTTATCAGAGATCTCTTCACAAGAGGGGAGACCCAGTTGGGGCGTACATTTGTGCAGGAAACTGCCTTGTCATATGAAAATGCACTATATGTTTTGGATTATGAAAGGGCCTCGGAAGTTATAAAAACGGCAACACATATTGGTGTTGGGCTTTGTTATTGTCGTCATAAAATGGAGCACCTTGGCAGAGCCTGCAATGCTCCACAGGATATTTGTATGACATTTAATAACGTTGCAGCTTCTCTTACAAAACATGGTACTGCACGTTTAATTGAAAGCGAAGAATGTCTGGATTTACTTCAGGAAGCATATGAGAACAATCTGGTTCAGTTCGGAGAAAATGTAAGAGAGAAGGTTAGTTTTATTTGTAATTGCTGCGGATGCTGCTGTGAGGCTATGATAGCCGCCAGGCGTTTTTCTATATTGAACCCGGTTCACACAACAAATTTTATCCCTGTTGTTAATGAATCTGAATGTAATGGCTGTGGTAAGTGTGTTTCAGCCTGTCCTGTAGAAGCCATGACGCTGGTTTCCGCAAATGACCCCTCCAAACCTAACCTGAAGATTGTCAGATTAAACGAGGATATATGTCTTGGCTGTGCTGTTTGTGTAAGAGCATGTACAAATAACAGTATTACTCTAAAATCGAAACCTGCCAGAGTTCTTACCCCACTGAATGGAGCTCACAGGGCGGTAGTTATGGCAATAGAGCGGGGGAATTTTCAAAATCTTATTTTTGATAACCAGGTTTTATGGAGCCATCGTGCATTAGCTGGTGTATTAGGTGTAATACTGAAACTTCCTCCGGCTAAGCAGATTCTTGCCAGTAAACAGGTGAAATCACGTTATCTGGAAAATCTAATATCCCGGGCAGGAATATAATAAATTCATAGAGTTTTTTACAAAAGATTTGAAGTAAAAAAGCATTTTCCCCCATATATACAATTAGAGATTCATTATTAATAATTAATACTGGGTTTTTTATCTTACAATTGTT
>DAOWEB010000106.1 GCA_030638735.1 Spirochaetaceae bacterium | reverse complement strand
GACTTCGCAAAGCCATTGGGAGATAATTGTATATTCCACTGGCAAGCTTCTGGATCATACCGGCTCTGAACATAAGCTGATGGCTTACAACCTGAGCTTCTTTGGGTACTTCTTTCATTGTTTTTAGAAATGCGCTGCTTAACCTCATGTTTTTCTCCTATGGATGCATAGGCGAGCAGGGACGAAGTCCTGAGGAACGAGGTCTTATGCATCCATAGGAGAAAAACATGAGGTTAAGCAGCGCATTTCTAAAAACAATGAAAGAAGTACCCAAAGAAGCACAGGTGGTAAGCCACCAGCTTATGTTCAGAGCCGGTATGATCCAGAAGCTTGCCAGTGGAATATACAATTATCTCCCAATGGCTTTGCGAAGTCTACGAAAAATTGAAGCAATAATAAGAGAAGAACTGGAAAAAAAGGGCTGTCAGGAAGTTTTAATGCCCATTGTCCAACCTGCAGAACTTTGGAGAGAAAGTGGTCGTTGGGAATACTACGGTGCAGAACTCCTTCGTTTCAAAGATAGAAAAGATAGTGACTTCTGTCTTGGTCCAACCCATGAAGAAGTTATTACAGATATGGTTCGGAAAAACCTAAAAAGCTACAAACAGCTTCCGTGGAATCTGTATCAGATTCAAAGTAAATTCAGAGATGAAATACGTCCAAGATTCGGACTTATGCGGGGTAGAGAATTTATAATGAAGGATGCATACAGTTTTGATGAAAGTGTAGAGAAGTCCCTGGAAAACTACCAATTAATGTTTGATGCATATACAGAAATTTTTAACCGCTGCGGTTTAAAATTTAAAGCTGTTGATGCAGCAACCGGTGCAATTGGTGGAGATAAAAGCCATGAATTCCAGGTTCTTGCAGAATCCGGTGAAGATGGAATATTAAGCTGCGGTCATTGTGATTATGCCGCAAATGAAGAAAAAGCTGCAGTTAAAGAAAAATCATATTATACAGATAGTTCTCTTTTTACTTCTTTGGAAGAGGTTCATACACCAGATAAAAAAAGTATTGAAGAAGTAACAACCTTCCTTAACAAAAAACCTGAACAGTTGATAAAGTCTATGGTTTACATGATAGATGAAGAAGCTGTTCTTGTACTTGTTCCTGGGAATAAAGAGGTTAATGAGGCAAAAATTCAGGCCTTTTTTAATGCAAATATTGTTCATCTTGCAGATGACAAAACTGTAGAAGAAATAACCGGAGCAATAACAGGCTTTGCCGGACCTGTAAGTTTAAAAAAACATATTAAAATTGCTGCAGACAGAGGAATACAGGAATTCCCCAATATGGTTTGCGGTGCAAATAAAACCGATTATCATCTAACAGGTGTTAATATAGATAGAGACTTTAAAATTGATAAGATGGGTGATTTTATTCATGCATTACCAGGCGAACCATGTCCTGTTTGTAATGAAGGAAAACTGGAAGAACACAGAGGAATAGAAGTTGGCCAGGTTTTCTACCTTGGAACCAAGTACAGTGAGTCTATGAACTGTAATTTCCTTGACCGTAATGGTAAACAGGTTCCGGCAGTCATGGGTTGTTATGGAATTGGTGTAGGAAGAACCCTTGCTGCGGCAATTGAGCAGAACCATGATGAAGCAGGAATAGTATGGCCAATGGCAATTGCTCCCTATGAAGTACTTGTAATGCCTCTTCAGCTTAAGGATGAGGATGTTGTAAACGTAGGGAATACTCTTTACAAATGGTTTATGGATCTGGGAATTGATGTAGCACTTGATGACAGGAATGAACGTGCCGGTTTTAAATTTAACGATGCTGACCTGATAGGATATCCCCTGCAGATAATTATTGGATCAAAAACTCTTGCTGAGGGAATGGTTGAGGTGAAAATAAGAGCTACAGGTGAAAAACTAAAAATCAAGGTTGCTGAAATACAGGATTGGGTTATTAATTTTAAGGCTGAAGCTTTAAAATAAAGTCTTTATTATATTTCATTTGATCTGATAGTGTTGTATATTTACAGTATGAAAAGTCAGGAAATTCTAAATGAAGCTCTCTCTCTAAAACCACAGGATAGGTTTATAATAGTAGAAGGAATATTAAGCAGTTTGGATCATCCCGATAAAGAGCTTGATGAAATATGGGGAAATGAAGCTGTTGCCAGGCTTAAGGCATACAGAACAGGGAAAATGAAAGGCCATCCTATATCTGAAATATTTAATGACTAAAAAGATGGAAGTCATATTTTCTGAATTAGCAGAATTGTATTACGAATTCCAGCAGGCTGGTCTTGGGATTAGATTTAAACTTTCAATTAAAGAAAGCATAACAAGGATTATTCAATTCCCATTGTCATGGCCTGTTGAGAAAGATGAGATACGGAAATGTATACTATCCAGATTCCCATATAAAATTCTTTATTCGATAGAAAAAAATCATATTTTCATTATTGCTGTTGCACATACACATAGAGAGCCTAATTACTGGGTAGACCAATTGTAAAATCCAACAAACAAAAAACCGCAGGTATTAAGACCTGCGGTTTTTTTTGTGCTCAGCAGTTATACTAATACTGCCAAAATCCTCTAGAAAGCCAGTCTAACATTGGCACTTGCACCCAGAGACTGAGTACTAAGGTTGTACATTGCATTTAGATCCAGTTTAAGAATAAACAGATTAACTGATATTCCACCATACGCTCTGAAAGAACCTCCATCAGATTCAGAAGAAACCAGAAAACCATCAGAACTAAGATCTGGAGAATCATAACCATCTGCTGCATCAAACGCTGCTTCGATAGCTGCAATTTCCGCTGCTGTTATATCAGTATCATTGTATAATACCGATCCTGTTACTCCACCACCTGCAGTTGACCATCCATAAGCATAACCGGCACCAACATAGGGTGTAAAAATTAGAAGACTTTTACTAACCTGAAGTTTCACATCAATAACATTAGTTTCCATCTCAAATCTTGCATTAGGATCTGTAAAGGTTAATACATCCGTTCCTGCAGAATTTCCAAAAACGTCAGAGATATCAATGGCCTGACCAACTCCAGTTGAAAGTTCCGTTCCTATTCCGGATTTTAAATAGTTGTATCCAACCCCGAGAGAAATTGAAGGAAGCAATAATTTTTGCTTTAAAATAGGAGTTCGAATATCAAACCCGGCTAAAGTATAATCTACAGCAACAGGCAAATCTGCCATCATATCAGTTGGAATAAATCCAAATTTTACACCAATATCAAAGGGAAGGAATAAACCACCTATTCGACCTTCAATAGTATAACCAGGAAGAGGAACTCCCATGGATGCATCAGTGATCTCTGTTGGTAAATCAAACCCCATTACAGATGCCAGATCAGTAAATGCATCTGCAGGTATCATTACAGCTCCAGTAGTAATTCCTACTCCAAAATGTGGGAAATTTCGAACTGTGGCATCTGACCAGTTAAGACCTATTGTAGATGCAAAGGGAAGGGATGTAGAAACATCATCTGAAAATGCAGCAAAAGAATCCTGCATATCAGCAAAATCGACCTGAGCGAATACTCCGGAAATACCAATCATCATAATTATCAATATAATAAAAATTTTCTTCATAAATATACCTCCAATTTTGTATATACCTATAGCTTACTGCTTTGCATACCAATAATCCAATGTTTTTACAAAAAAACTTATTGACAATAATTAAAACCGGTATCATTCTATGTCCCATGAACAATAAATATTTTACAATAGGACAGATAACAGATTTACATGTGGGTAGAAAAATACCATTCCCATCCGGTGAATTGGATCTATATGATCAGCTGGTAAATGCAGTGGATAATTTAAATTCAATAGACCCTCCCCTGGATATGGCGGTTATTTCCGGAGATCTTGCCAATCATGGGAAAGAAGAAGACTATATAAAAGTAAAATCCCAGCTGGACAGGCTTAAATTTCCCTATTTTATAGTAATGGGCAACCATGACCAAAGGGAAACTCTAAAAAAAGTATTTAGTGAACATAGATATCTTGTAACAGATAATGAATTTATACAGTACACAATAGAGGACAAACCTATAAGAATAATCGCCCTGGATACACTGGAACCTGGAACTCATTATGGATTAATGTGTGAAAAAAGAATTGAATGGCTGGAAAATAAACTAGCGGAACTGCCGGAAAGACCTACACTTATTTTTATGCATCATCCCCCTTTTGACACAGGAATGCCCTATCCGGATCATCTGGGTATGCATAATAAAGAGGCATTTGCAGCAGTAATCAAAAAAAATCCACAAATTGAGGCAATATCAAGTGGACACACCCATAGAGATTCTGTTGTAGGATGGAATGGAACTGTTGTTTATATTGCACCTAGTTCAGCTTTCAGCTATGGACTGGAATTTCACGATGTTGATGATATTGATCCTTTAATGGAACCTCCAGCAGCCAGAATATTTCGATGGGATGCTGAAGTAGGGCTGGTTGCTCACTTAAGCTATATAGGGAACTATGAGTTTGGGTTAACAGAAGGTATGCCGGAACCACCAAAGAATTAGATTAACATAAGGGTTTTAAAAATTGTAACCCATTGAAAAATAGATTTGTTCCCGGTCTTCTTCATTCCACCCATAAAATAAAGATACAGGACCTAATGGAAAATCTACCATTACTCCTGCGAAGACTCCTTGAATTAAGTTATTTGAAAAAAGATCCGGACCACCTACATTGGCAATTGAAAAACCGGATTTAAAATACAAATTTTTAAAAATATTTAAACGATATTTCAATTTGCCAACAAAGACATGCTCACTCCATACTTCGTCCCTGTTATTACCTGGCAGATCATAGGGACCACCAGTTTTAAAATTTTCATACACTGGTAATCCATTAATTGAAGTCCCTGCAAAAATAAAAGTACTTATTGTCTGATTCCTGCTTACAGGAAAATGTATATCCAGCTTTCCCACTAACTTTGTGGAAACCTGTGAACTAAAATTTGCACTCCCCATGGATTCAGTTTCAAAGGAAAAATTAACTCCCTTCCGGGGGAAGTATTTATCATCAGTATTATCAAACAGAATTCTTCCAAAAATATTCCAGTTATCTAGTATTTCAGAAGATATAGATAGCTGTATATTATCTTCCAGCCAAACCCTTTCACCACGAACACCAGCCATTAAAAGTAATTTTTTATATACATGGGCACCAATAGAAAATTGTCCTACCAGTCTATTTATATCCAATCGCCCGGTTTCTAAACCATTTTCATCATATAAATATGGAGATTCCTGTTCATAATAGAGACCATTATTTAATGTAATGGGAGTGGAAAATAATCTGTCATTAACAATTTCAAACCCTGCCTTTTTATTAATATCACCATATCTAACAAAAGGCATGAACCGTTCCCCCCAGCCGAATAAATTAAAATGTATTATTTGAAAAAAACCACTAATACCTTCCTGATCCTGATAATTAAGACCAAATCCTAAAGTACGGGGGTATTTCTCTATTACATAAATATTTATTCCAACATTATTATTCTCCAGTTTATCCAGTTCCAACCAGACATTCTCAAACAAACCTGTTGCATAAATTTCTTTAATACCACCAAGTGCCAATTCGGTGTTGTAGATATCACCTTCCTTTAAAGAAAAATCACTAACAACAACGGCCCTTCTGACATTTATCAACCCTGAAATATTGATATATTCAATATTTGCCAGATCAAGCTTTTTCCTATCAATCTTATGAAGTAAAGATATTCTGTTTCTTTCCTCTATTGGAATCAATTTTTTAATTTCATCCATTTTTTCCATTGCAGCTTTGTAACCATATTCTATTAAAGAATCCAAATCTGTAAAATCATAAGCTTCATGCCCCTTAAGATCAGGTTCAATAAGAATATCAGCTAGTTTTATATTTTCCTGAACAAGTTCATAAAAGGCAATATCCATTGTATGCTGGGCTACTTCTGCAATTGTCCTGGGTTCTTCTTCAAAAGAAGGTACTCCATTCACATCACAGGCAATAATAATATCCGAACCCATTTCACTAACCACATCTGTTGGAAGATTATTAAGAACTCCTCCATCAATTAACAGTCGGTCTCCAAAACGTGTAGGGTGAAAAATCATAGGTATTGCCATACTTGCTCTTAAAGCCTGAGCAAGATCTCCTTGCCCAAGAGATACTGCTTCTCCTGTTGAAGTATCCACAGCAACAGAACGAAATGGTACAGATAGATTATCGAAAATTGATCCTCCGTCAAAATTTGCAGCAGAGGTATAGTAAAAAAGCTCATTACTAATACTTTGTCCATTATTAAATCCAGGAGGAATATAAATCTCCCAAAGTTTAAATCTAAGACGCAGGAGTGGTTCAAGAATACCATACCTGCTTCCAATCATTTTTACATCATTCTGAGATTTACCATTAAATATATTTATCCAGTCAATTTCTTCAACTATTCTACGCTGCTCGGAACTTGAGTAACCGGAAGCATAGAGCCCTCCGACAATACTACCCATACTTGTACCGGCTATTATATCAATAGGAATACCTTCTTCTTCAAAAGCCTGAATAACACCAATATGGGCAATACCGAGAGCTCCTCCACCACTTAAAGCAAGGCCAATCTTAATTTTTTCTCCTGCAGGATTATCTTCGAAAGACTGAGCTGTCATATTCCCTAAAAAAATAAAAATCAGAAAAACCGATAATTGTAAAATTAATAATTTTCTTTCCATAGCATTAATATAACATCCCAGCATAAGGAAGAATAGATTTTACATTGATTTTTGAAATAGGATTACATCATTTCCAAAGTAAAGAGCTGTTGTTTTCCACTTTTCAGCCTGCCAATTCATTGTCTCTTTTGAAAAAAAACATACATGAGTAGGATCTGTTTTGTAATGCCATTTAGAAAAAGCATCTTTTCCCAAAGCCAGTTTAGTCATAATACCAAGCCAGCCTCCCGGTTTCAAAATAGACCATAGTTGTTCAAAGTTGTCAGTAGGATGATGTAGATGTTCTACTACTTCACAGGCAGTTATAAAATCGTACTGTTGTAAAAGAACCTCTTTTTCAGGAGCATAAAACTGATCATAAATATTAATATTGTGTCCAGCCTCTTCAAACATAACAAAAAGGGTTGGTCCGGGACCGGAACCGAAGTCAAGCCCGCAGCTTCGAGGACTTAATCTGGAATTAAGGGGATTAAACAATCGGCTAAGGAATTTACGATATCCTGGATCTGACTGTGAATTCTGATGTTTATCATACTCAGCCAACTCATTTTCTTTAGATAAATATTGAAAAGGCGGAACATGGATCAGATTACAGTTAGAACATTTATAATAATCCCGTTGATTATCACTGTAAAAATAACTGCTTCCCATTGTATTTGCACACAAAGGACAGTAAACAGAAGTATTAATTACGATTGCCATCCCAGATTGGTACTCCAAGATAGGAAGCAAGCTGCTGTGCATCCTCCAGCAGTTTCTTCTTATTTCCATGATCTATAACATTAAGTCTGCTTGCATCCTGAAGAATTAGATTAATTTCATAACTTCTAAATGATGAACTTCTACCGGAACTACTGCTGGAGCTGCTTCTTACACGTTCAGATACAATTTGAACAGCTGCAATATCAATAAGCTTGCAATACGCTTTAAGTGGTTTTTGTGCTGGATTTTCGTTTACTTTTAATCTTCCTTTCCAGAAATATCCTGTGGTTTTATTAAAAACAATTGGTTTTGTTGAAACTCTAAATAGGAAAAACCCTGCAAAAAAGAATACCAGAGGTATAAAATTTACAAAAAAAGGTAAAGATGTAAAAGTATCACTGCCATTGATAGGCTGGGTCATAAGTACTATTGGGAAAAAAAGTCCAATCGCCATAAATACACCTGAAAATATCAGGTTTCCCTTCGTTGCCTTAAAGTAGGCCATTCCTTTTTTCTTAGTAAATTTATGAGTTCGGAAATTAGTTCCACCAGGTTTTAAAGGTGTCCAGTCAGTTTTTTCTGCTATAGGATTGTTAAATTTACTTAAATCCAGAGGGGTGCTCTGTGCTTTTATTGCATCTTTAATAGAGTCACCAATCTCCCCAATTTTTTCTGTAAGTTTGTCACTTAAATTTTTAAACATAGTTACTCCCTGTGTTTTTATTAACTTCTCAAATATTTTCCAGCATTTGCAGATTTTTTACTGAATCTACAATCAACTTTTGATTTGCCTCATACCCTTCAAACAAATCTTTTTGTTTTGCATTCATTTCTGAATTATATTTAGATTCTATCATAATTTTATCAGAAGTATAAAAATCTATTTCAGTTCCATCTTCGTATAAATAATATATCTTTTTTCTATTTCGTAATTTTAAATATATATAATTTTCAAAATAGCTCCCAAAATCACGTTCTCCTACAAAAAGATGTTTGATACCTAAATCACATGCATATACTTTTTTAGCTGACAAAATTTTTTCATTTGTTTTACCCCAGCGGGAAACTAAATGTACTAAATAAGTCTCTTCAAAGAAGCCTAAATAACGTCTGGATGTATCAGGTGAAATTTTTAAAATATTTGCTATTTTATTTATACTAAGTTGTTTTCCACTTCGCTCCATTAGTAAAGTAAAATAATCTCTCACCAGTTGACCATTTTTCAAACCATGAAAGGCTGTTATATCCTTTTGAATAATATCTTCTACCAGGCTCATTAGATATTCACGATTTGGATTTAAGACATTTTCCGGTAAACCACCAACTTTTATATATTCTCTAAAATATGATTCATTCAGCTGGTCATCTCTTTTTTTTAAATCAATTCCTTTAAATATTTTATATTCTTCAAAATCCAGGGGTTTTACTTCTAAGGTTACGGATCTTCCTGTCAAATATGCCTGTTTATCTCTTAAAAGTGAGCTAGAGGAAGATGTTGCATAAATTTTCAAATCATACTTATCATAGAGATTTTTTAATTGCTGATGATAATCGGCTATGTAGGTAATTTCGTCAAAGAAAATATATAATTTCTCTTTTACTTTTAATTTGTGAATTTTCCTATACTCATCCAGGATATCCAGCAAGCTTTTACCTTTTAGAAGGTAATCATCTACACTGATATATAAGATATTTTGACTTTCAATTCCTTTATAAAGAAGTTCTTTAATTAGTAACTTCATTAAAGTTGTTTTACCAACCCGACGAAGACCTGTTAGAAAAATAATCTGTCTGGTTTCAATATGGGCTTTTAAAAAATGCATATAATTTTCACGCATTATTATATTTTCTAATTTATAATCTTCTTCCCACCAGGGATTATACTGATACAGTATTTCTTCCATACAATATACTATACGATTGTATCATACAAAAATCAAGTTTTTTATACGATTACAACGAATATCTAAACCTCTTTCAATATTTTTAACCTTTCATCCGGTGTGTGAACATCCTCATATCAGGACCTAAGGATATTATTTCCATATTTTCCAGCTTATCGCCGATTACTCCGCATTCAAGGCCGGCATGAATGGCTTTTACTTCCGCTTCAGGCTTTCTGCAAACTCCGAGGGGGATATTCCATAAGTATTTTTGAAAACACGGTTAAAGGTACTTTTTGAAGAAAAACCCGCATCAAAAGCAATATCCAGGATGGTAGATTTCCTCAGATCCTCAAGACGGATCCGGTTGATGAAAAAGTCAATACGACGGGAGTTCAGAAGCGTTCTGAAGGAACTGTTACAGGTAGTATTAATCGCAAAGGATAGGCGGTTTGAGTTTACCTTGAGCTGTGCAGCCAGATCCACCAATGTAAGATCAGGATCCTGGAATGCACCTTTGTTAAACTGCTCATTCACCCGGCTTACAAGCCTCCTGCATTCCAGAACGGAGCAAAGAGGGGGGTGTTTCATTATCAGTGATGCTCTGCCCCTGTCAGTCCTCTCCGGTGCAATAAGCAGAAGGAAGGATACAGCATATATAAAGGCGGCCATAGTTGTCGAAAGAATGAGAAATGACGCTGCTGATCCAACCGTAAGCTGCCTGGTAGCCTCAGGAAATAAAGCGACGTAGCCGAAAAACACCAGAACCACCCCCGGAATAATGGTCAGCGAACGAAGCCAGACCCGGCGGAACCCTGGCAGACTGCGGGATGATTTTCCAAAGGCAATACCACCAGTCAGGATAAGGTATATGGCATTGGAGACAACCTTGAATCCGTTCCGGACCATCAGCCAATCCGGGGGTTGGCCAATGAAAATTGACTTCATCATCTCGAAGTACTCACCCTTGGGGACGGTATAAACACTAACCATTATTGCCAGGGTTTCAGCCATCCAGGGAAGGAAATGCAGAAAAAGCCTGGGCGGCTTTTCCTGAAGATTATTCCCCGAACTCCAGGCATACCACCATAGAAGCGGACCAAATAGAAAGGGAAGAGGAGAAGTTGCAGGATAAAGCCATGGATGGTTGGCCAGAGTGGAATAATTCCAGGTTGGTATTGTAGCCAGCCGGAGAGAGAATACCAACAGAAAAAGTGCCAGGGGAAGATTTCCCGGATGGCGCTGTCTCAATGTGATGAACACAAGAAGCAGAATCCCCTGGAGAGCTCCAAAAGATGCAACATAGGTTAGAACCTGCATATCAGAATTATACGGTGCAGTTATTTCAAGTGTCAATAAAAAAAATCAGAATTATATCGTCCCATTTTACATTTCGGGACGACTGGAGCTTTCCCGGAATGTTAGAGTAACATCTTAAATACACACAATTGAGGGTTAATAATGAAAACAACGATTTCCGGAATAGTTATAGTACTGCTGCTGGCACTGATATTCCCATCGTGTAAAACAAGCTTGTCAGATGGAACTGTAACAGTTGGTTTAACCGGGGCAGAATCCGTTAATGGTGATTATCTTTACGCTTATGTTTACCTGAAAGGTGAAACCGATACCGACAATCCGGCAACAGTACTGGCTTTTGGATCTGAGCAGATTGCATCTGGTTTGGCGAGTATGGTATTAAAAGTTGATGACGGGGCTTGGGGAGCAACGGGGGTTGACTGGATCGGCTCCGGTGAAGTCTATGATATCTATATCTACACTGACGACGTGGATAATTCTCCTGATGAAGATACTGCGAAAATGACCGATCCCATGCCGATGGAGATAACGATTGACGGGAATATTAACGTTGACATTCTCTTTGAGGATATGGTGGCCTACAAAGGATCAGGATCGTAATACTATCCAGTAATTTTCTTTCGTAGAGACGCCCCTGTGTGGACGTCTTTACGAAAGGGAAACGCCCTGAAAATTATCAGAGTAGTAAATTACCTAAACCTCTTTAAGAATATGACAATAAGGTCGACGGCAGGCAAAATATTTCAGCTGTTACACATAACCCTGTTGTTGTAGGTTTTTTAATCCGGGAGATATGGTGAAAATTGATTTTGATCCTGCCACTGCTTATCATTGACGTAGACATTAGTACTTGAACAAAAAGTCCCAGTGCCATAAAAACTCCATGGATCATTAAATTTTAATTTATTATTCATATTATTGTAATATCAAATCATTTGGAAATCCAGAATTATTCTATTTATTTGTGTTTTGAAATAAACTCAACTATACTTATAGAGAGAAAAGGAGAAGGATATGAAAAAGGCAATTCTTTATCTATTATTTATGGCAATGATTTTAAATATTCTTGGATGTAGTAAAGCCTCTAATCTCCAGCCAAAGCAAACAAATTCCAGCAAATCTGAAATGATTGAACCAATAAAAATAACAATCATGGTGTTCGCAAATCAGGGAATGATGGAAAATTATGAAGCTGTATTAAATCGATTTAATGATACTCATGATGATATTGAAGTAGTAATACAAAATGTTTATGGAGAAGACTGGTCCTACTATGATCAGGTTCTCCGTACCGGCCTTCTCAGTGGGGAAATACCAGATATCATAGATATCTCTATAATGTTTAGGGATAAAATGATAAATGAAGGTCTATTGATGGATCTGATGCCTTTTGCAAAAAAATCAGGTCTGGATTTTGATCTTTATTTTCAAAATCAGTTTGAAGGACTTATTGCTGATGGAGCTTTGTACGGCATTCCTTCCGGAGCAATGTTAATGGGTGTATTTATCAATAAAGATCTGTTTAAGGAAGCTGGTGTACCTATTCCTTCGACCAACTGGGAAGATACCTGGAAATGGAAGGAATTTGAAGATGCGGCAAAAAAAATTAAAGAACTCTCCTCAAAAGATAATCCTGTATATGGAATGTCAATGTCGTATACAATAGGCTGGATTCTACCGTTTTTAATGTCCAATGGATCTAATTTCCTCTCAGAACAAAATGACGACTGTTCTGCTTTTCAACCACCTGCAATTGAAACTTTTTCATTCCTTCATAAACTTATGTTTGAAAATAAAGTAAGTCCGGATATTATGCAATTATTGACCTGGCAGCCTTATCAATTCTTTATTGACGGAAACCTTGGAATGACTGTTGATGGAAACTGGTGGATGGAGGGATTCTATAATTCCGTTAATTTTGATTGGAGTATTGTCCCCATGCCAATTGGTAAAACAACTGCTACCGGAATGTATATTGATTGCTGGGCAATTCCTTCTGCCAGTTCAAATGGAGAAGCAGCCTTTGAAGTATTAAAGTTTTTTCTTGAAGAAGAACAGCAGAAAAGTGGTATTATGAAAGGAATACCACCTCTAAAAACAACTGCAACTGAAATATATAAAAATCGTTTTCCAAACCTGTCAGAAAACGAAATAAATGTTTGGTTTGATGGTATAAAGTATGGACACATACCAGCATATTTCAGTGGATGGTCTGATTTCCAGAAGGAAACAACTGAAATATTCCGTCAATTGGGCTTGGGAGAGTCTACAATTGAAGACTCTGTGCAGAAAATTTGTGAATCCTATTTTAAAAATAGGTAAAAAACAGGATAATATTTTTTGATGAAAAATTTTAAATTCAATCAAATGAACATGCGCAATCAGCTGATGGTTATTTTTTTAATACTTATAATCTCTTCTATCCTTGCAATTACATTTTTTATAACAGATTTCACTCAGAAATTGTTAAAAGAGCAAACTGTTAGTGAGCACACACAAATGAACCATCAGATTGTAACTAATATAAATAACTCAATTAATGGTGTTAACAAGTATTACCAATATCTGATTTCTAACCGTGCAGTATTGGAAAGCCTACAGAATGAAGGATTTGGAACAGATCCAGAAACGTATAAATCTGTCCTTTATTTTAAAGATTTGATGTTTTCATTATTGAGCAGTAGCAAAGATATTGAATCTGCTCTTTATATTTCTATATCAGGAAATGTTGTTTCTTCTCAAAGTGGATTAATTTATTCTGATTTTTTTAAAACCTCTTCTTTTTTGCAAAAGCCCTTTATTAAGGAGATGAAGCTTAATCCATTTGTAATAACCTGGTATACCAATGATGTAATAAAAACAAATCGAATTTATTATATAAGAGGTGTCAAAGATCCTGGAACCGGCAGGCTATTGGGATATTTATGTTTTATTATTAAAGATAGTTTATTTAGAGATCAAATAAGCAAACTCTCAACTTCCCATGGGAGAGTATACATAAGTAATGATCTGGGAAAAATATTTATACAATCCAGTTCCATAGAAAGCGAAACACTGGATCCAACAGCTTTGATTATTACTGCTAATAAGAGTTCTCAAATAGTTGAACACAATGATAAACTGTATATATCCAATAAAGTGAATAACTCCTGGTACATAATCACAGAAATATCGGAAAAATATTTATACAGCCAGATTAGTAAGATAAAAAACTGGATAATATTATATGTATTAATTTGTATTATCTTTGTTGTTATACTGAGTTTATATATCTCCAGAAAATATACAAAAGATCTTAGTATTCTTGTAGATGCTATGAAAAGTGCAACTTATGGGAATCTTACAACAATTTCTAATGCAGGTAGTAATATAGAGTTCCGGAGTCTTGCATACACTTATAATTTGATGATACAGAATATTGATTCACTCACTGCAAACTTGAAAGCAAGGATAGATGAAAAAACCAGAGCAGAGAAAGCTCTCCAGGATCTTAATGAAACCCTCGAAATAAAAGTATTTGAAAGAACTGCTGATGTGGAGAAATCTTTAAAAATGCTTAAACAAACTCAGAATAAACTTATTGAAAATGAAAAGATGGCTTCTCTTGGTATTCTTGTATCAGGAATTGCTCATGAACTCAATAACCCTCTAAATTATATTTCAACAGGAATTGAAGCTATTGAAAAGGTACTGCCTAATATTGAAAACGACACATTGCTTAAAGAATTACTTAATAATATAAATATTGGAATAGAACGGGCAACAGAGATAATAAATGAGTTACGTGAGTATTCAAGAGTTCATAAAGAGGACTTAATGGATCTTAGTATACATGATTGTATCGATCTGGCTCTTAAAATATTATTTAATGAATATAAAGATGATATTGAAATAATAAAAAATTATTCAGAATTGCCGGGGATTCCAGGGAACAAAGGGAAAATTATCCAGGTAATGATGAATATAATCAAGAATAGCATCGATGCTCTCACTTTACATAAGCAGAATAATAAGCAGATTATTATAACTACAAAAATAATTGATTCCAATCAGAAAAAAACTATTAAAATTGATTTTTATGACAACGGCCCACTTATTCCGGAAAAAGAACTTGTTCATATATTTGATCCCTTTTATACTACCAAAGAGCCTGGTAAAGGAACAGGATTAGGTTTGTCGATTTCGCAGAATATCATAAAAAACCATAATGGAGGGATTACTGTTGCCAATGAAAAGAATGGTGTATGTTTTTCGATCAATTTACCACTTAGGAGATAGAAAATGCAGAAAAGCATAAAAACAAAAATTCTATATGTTGATGATGAGATTATAAATAATCTCAATTTTGAAGTTCTTTTCCGGGATAAATATACTGTATTTACAGCCAGAAATTCTGAGGAAGCAGTCGAGATGATCGCCTCAAAAAAACCGGACATCATTTTTTCTGATCAGAAAATGCCTGGGAAATCGGGAGCCGAGATGTTTATTGATCTTGTAGAAAAATCAATTGAAGGATCCGATGTCCCTAAAATAATAGTTACCGGATATTCAGATAATGAAGAAGTCAATAACCTTTTAGATAATAAAACTATTTGTAATGTTGTTTTCAAACCTTTCAAAACCCAGCAAATTGAAAAGATTATATCAGAACAACTTGCCTGATTTATTTTTATTAATTCAGATATATTTTTAAAAATTATTCACTCTCTATAAAGCCTATACCTCTTTCAAAATCTTCAATAAAAACTCCCAGACAGCTGCAACAGATGATATTTTCAATCTTTCATCAGGAGTATGAACATCCTCCATATCCGGACCAAAAGAGATCATCTCCATGTTTTCAAGTTTATCTCCGATAACTCCACATTCCAAACCAGCATGGATAGCCATAACTTCGGCATCTTTTCCCTCTTCTCTTTTGTAAACATCCTTAAAGAGCTTAAGAATATTACTGTCAGGATCCGGTTCCCAGGATGGGTATCTGCTTTCATAGTGTACAGCAGCACCACCTGCTTCCATAATTGTTCGAACCTTATCTGCAATTTCATCATTTTCAGACATTATAGAAGATCTCTGGCTGGTTTCTATCTTTATGTTTCCATCTTCTAATACTACAGAAGCAAGGTTTGTTGAAGTTTCCACAAGACCAGGAACTTTTCTGCTCATTTTAATAACACCATGGGGCATTGAAAAAAGAATGCCAAGAAGTCTGTCTGAAAAGGCTTTTGTAAAAACCTTTTTTAGGAGTGTACTTTCTTCAACAACTTTAACACTCATATTAGTTTCCAGATCACCCATTTCATTTTTCAGTACCCTGCTGTATTCAGTTATTGTATTGACAATTGCTTCCGGATCACCGGCAGTAAAGGAGATAAATGTCTCTCTGGGAATAGCGTTATGTTTTCCACCACCATTTATATTGTGAATCTGTACTTCAGTTTTAGAACTTATATCACGAAGAATCCTCGAAGCTACAGATATGGCATTACCCCTCTCCTCATGAATCTCTGCTCCGGAATGACCCCCTTTAAATCCTGTTACCTGTAATTGGTAGGAATTATGCCCTTTTGGAGCTGTCTCTTCTTCAACTTTTATATTTCCAATAGTGTTTACACCACCTGCACAGCCAATATAAAATATCCCTTCTTCCTCAGAATCTATATTAAAAAGTATAGTTCCTTCTACTATGGAAGGATCCAGCTCCAAAGCTCCAGTCAGAGCAGACTCTTCATCTATGGTAAACAATGCTTCCAGAGGACCGTGTTCAATTGTTTTGGATTCCATAATTGCCAGAGCCATTGCAACAGCAATTCCATTATCTGCACCCAGTGTTGTACCATCTGCTGTCACCCAGCCGTCTTTTACTAAAAGCTTAATGGGATCTACAGCAAAATCATGTTCCGTTCCGGCATTTTTTTCACAAACCATATCCACATGCCCCTGGAGGACAACTCCAGGTAATTTTTCCATTCCCGGTGTTGCCGGCTTTTTTATACAGATATTCTGTATTTTATCCTGCTTATATGTAAGATTATTTTTTTTACAGAATTCTTTAAGATAAGAAAGGATTTTTTCCTCTTTTGTTGAACATCTGGGTATTTGTGATATTTCATAAAACTGATTCCATACTACTGATGGTTTCATGCTGATTATTTCTTCTTTTGTCATTGTATGCCTCATCTTGAAATTTTTTATTTAATCTATTATTAGTGTCTGTAAAGTAACATATTTTCCAGTCTTATGTTTTATATAGTTAGAATAGCCTGATTTTTCTATAATTTCCAGTATCTTAAAAGTAGAAAATAAGGTTGTTGACTCTCTGTATAGATTTTATTATTATAAATATGTTACCGACTGTTCGGTAACATAATAAGGAAAATATGACCAAACATGAATTAAAAACTCAATTAATAATAGATACAGCTTTTAAGGTTTGGGGAGAGAACTCTTTTTATAACACATCTCTCTCTTCTCTGGCTGAAGCGCTGGGTATGACGAAACCTGCTATATATCGATATTTCGAAAACAAAGATGCCCTCATGAAGGCAATGAAAGATGATTTTATACTTAAATATAAAGCCCTTCTTGCAAAATCAAACTCAAGTAATAATAAAACACTGGATGAACTCATTATTGATTATACTGAAATACCGGTTAAATTCTTTGCAGAAAACTATAATTACTACAGATTTTTTGTATTAATACTTCTAAACATGAACCAGGATATTGAATTACTCTTTGATGAAATGAAAGGAGATAATGAGAACTTTCTCAGCCCTGCTCTGTTGCAGAAATATGGATTTTCAGAAATTGAATCTCTTTCCATTTCAGGCTTTATTCTTTCTGTAGGTGGTTTTCTTCTTAATCAGCATCTTTTTACAAAAAAGACTTATACAAAAAAAGAAATAAATCAAATGTTAAAGACCATAAGATATGTCTGCCGTTATGGACTGTCCGGTCATAGTGAGAATTATAAGCAAACAAATTATATTGAAGTAGAAAGTATTTCTGAAATTTATAAGAAAGATGTACTTCCTTTTAATAAAATATTTACAGCAGTTGCAGAAGTTATTGCTAATAAAGGTATTTGGAATACTACTGTTGAAGCTATAGCAGAACATCTGGATATGAGTAAAAGCAGTCTTTATTTTTACTTTGATAACAAAGAACAGATGATCCAGGATGTAGTAGGAAGTGAAAGAGATCGTTTAAATGAACTGATTCTGGAAAGAATAGTTAAATTTGAATCTTATGAAGAACAGCTTTACTGTATTTTTTATGTAATGAGTTCATACTTCCTTCTAAAGCCATCAATTTTTACAATTATGAACTGGTTAAGATATCAGTTTTTAAATAAATCTATAAAACCTGTAGATCATAAACTGGAAAAATTTTCTGAATATATTAACCTTCTTACAAATACAAGCAGTTTTAACCCTATAGGATTTCCTGCTGAACTAATTGCAGAAGGGCTTAGCTTCATTCTTATTCATGGATTATGGGAGTGTATAGAAAAAAATAGTTCCCAGGAAAAATTAAAATTACGTATTAGAAAAATACATCAGCTTTTGCTATATGGACTAAAGGGGAACTCAAAGTGAAAAAAATATTAGCTGTTTTGGTAGTAAGTTTTTTATCAATAATAATAATCTCAGCTGAAACGATAGAACTGGATATTGAAAACTCAGTAGAGCTGGCTTTGGGAAATAATCTGGGTTTAAAAAGCAGTAGAATTGATCTTGAAATAAAAAAAAGAACTTCAGATCTTTCCTGGAACAGGTTTATACCGACAGTTCAGGCCAGTGGAACAATGATGAGATGGAACCTGGAACAATCAGGTAGTATTGTTCAGGGAATCACTGAAGCTTTCCCTGGATCAGGGATTTATGACACAGTAGCATTTGCTTCATATGATCTTCCACGTTGGGGGCTTTCAGCAGGACTGGACTTTTCCTTAAACCTTAGTTACGCACTTTTCAAGGAAATGAAAGGAACAAAACTGGATTACGAAGCAGGTTTGATAAGCTATGAAACAGCCCTTAAACAACTTGAGAGGGATGTAAGAAAAAATTTCTACAACATTCTTGTATACGAAGAAAACCTGTGGCTTATGGAGCAAAATATTGAAGCTGCAAACAATAGATTTGAACAGGCAAAAATCAACTATAAAAACGGTTTGGTTCCTGAACTGTCTGTATTATCGGCCCAGGTAGGTTACGCAAACCTAAAACCAGCCTTTACAGAGATGAAACTGGGTTACCAAACAATGAAAGACGGTTTCAAAATTCTTCTGGGAATTGATTTGTCAGAAGAAATTATTCTGGAAGGAGATATAGTAATTAATCCTGTTCATCTTGATAATAAAAAGCTTACAGATTATTTTCTAGGCAGCAGGCTGGATATACGATCAATGAATAAGAGTATTCAAAGTCTTGAAAATGCAAAGGCAGGATTAAAGCTTCAGACAATGACTCCAATGCTTATGTTTGGTTTAAATTTTGATCCTGCATTTCAGAATGATCCTTTAGAAAACAACTGGTTTGAGAATATAGGAGATAACTGGAGCCAGCAAAGCGGGATGTTTAGAATGACTCTTGCCATGTCTCTGGATTCTTTTCTCCCATGGTCCAAAACACAGACTGGTATAAGGGATATGGAAGATGGAATCTCGCAGTTGAAACTGGGAATTGCCCAGGCAAGTATAGGGGCCGAGATGGAAATAAAAACCCTTATAATGAAGCTCAATAAATCTATGGAACAACTTGAAACCCTAATCCTGAATATAAGTCTTGCTCATGAAGCCTACAGGATGTCCCAGGAAGCATATGATGCAGGAAGCAAGGAACTTCTTGAAGTAAGAGATGCTGAAAGGGACTTAAACACTGCAAAACTGGAAGTATTAAAAGAAAAATACAACTATATAACCGGACTCCTCGATCTGGAATATGCCTTAAATGCTACTTTAGAAGAAATAAAGGAAATCTCAAATGAATAAAAAAAGATTACTCTTAGTCCTGATAAGTATCCTTATATTTGTATCCGGATGTAAAAAAACTGATCAATCAGATAAAAACACAGCAGAAGAAAATGATGAACAGCTTACTGTTTTTGCTGTCAGCACAACCAGAGCAGTAAAGGGAGAAATAAAAGACTATCTGCAGCTTAATGGTGATATTGCTGCAAGAACAACTGTAGATACCTTTGCCGATACAGCAGGAAAAATAAAAAATCTATTTGTAAGGGTTGGAGATACTGTAAGGAAGAATCAGATAATTGCAGAAATTGATCCATCCCGACCGGGAATGACATTTGCGGCCAGTCCTGTAAAAGCATCAATTTCAGGAACTGTAACTAAAGTGGCTGTCCAGATTGGAGCAACTGTTGCACCTAATATTCCTATAGTTGAGATAAGTAAAATGGACGAACTGGAAGTAATTTTATATGTTGCCGAAAGATTTATATCAAAAATGAGTGTAGGACTGACCGCAGTTATTAAAACAGAGGCTTTTCCAGGAGAACTGTTTACAGGAAGAATACGGGAGATTAGTCCGGTAGTTGATCAAAACTCCAGAACCATGGAAATAAAACTGAATATTGATAATAACTCCTCCCGATTGAAAGCCGGTATGTTTGCAGAAGTTAAAATTATTACAGTCGAAAAAAAAGGGGTAGTAAAAATCCCTGCAGAAACCTTAATTAACCGTTTCGGAGAATATTATGTCTTTGTTGTAAAAAAAGATACTGAATCAACAGAAAAAGGAATAGTTGAAAGAAGAGTTGTAGTTCCCGGTTTAAGAATCGATAATCAGCTGGAAATTGCCAATGGACTGCTGGAAGGTGAAATAGTTGTCATCAGGGGACAAACATTACTGGAAGAGGGTCTGTCTGTAAAAGTAGTAAGTACTGTAGAACCACTGTCAGTCATAGACGAAGTTAACTAAAGGATATCTTTATGAGTATAGCAAAAAAGGTTGTTGGAAGACCAACAACAGTTTTAATAATATTTGTTCTTCTTATTGGTTTGGGTATTTATGCAACTTCAGATCTTGCAATTGATCTTTATCCGGAAATAGAACCGCCTATTCTCGTTGTATTAACTACATATGAGGGTGCAGGGCCAGAGGAGATAGAAAAATCCCTGTCAAAACCTATTGAAAGTTCTCTAAGCAACATAAGTAAGGTGAACAAAATAACTTCTACTTCCGCAAAGGGTACAAGTACGATCATAGTAGAGTTTGCATATGGGGCCGATATGTCAGAGGCTTCTGCGGATGTCCGGGACAGTCTGGATATTTTAAAACGTTTTCTTCCGGAAGATGCAGACTCCCCTATTATTTTTAAGTTTGATCCATCAATGATACCAATTCTTGGTTTTACTGTTTCCGGAAACAGAACTCCGGAAGAACTTAGAGAAATAGCTGAAAATATTGTAAAACCCCGGATAGAACAGGTTGAAGGTGTAGGGATGACCGGTGTCACAGGCGGCAGGGACCGTGCCATCCGGGTTGAAATTCCCCAAAACAGACTGGAAGCATATGATCTTACACTAACTCAAATTTCAAATATGTTAAGAGGGCAGAACTACCAGATTTCAGCAGGAAGCATCCTGACAGATAATAAAAATCTTCTTGTAACAACTTCCGGTGAATATGAAAGTATTGAAGATATAAAAAATACAGTAATAAGCTACAAAGGTGGTATACCGGATCCTGTAACTATGAAACCAGGCCCTGTAAAAACAATAAGACTCAGAGACATTGCCAATGTTTATGATGGATATAAAAATATAGATACACTTGTTTATATCAATGGGGAACCAGGGGTACAGATAATTGTTCAGAAACAGAGTGGAACGAACTCGGTTCAGACAGCAAATAATGTCAGAACCAGACTGGAAAAGATTAATAGAGAAGTCCCCTCAGGCATACTTGTCAGTGAAATTTTTTCTACAACAGACATTATTGAAAACTCAATTAACCAGGTGGCGTCAACTGCACTGATAGGAGCCTTTCTTGCAGTAATAGTACTCTTTGTCTTTTTAAGAAGTCTAAGAACTACCTTTATTATTGGCCTTACAATTCCTGTTTCTTTAATAATTACTCTTATGTTGATGTATTTTGCAGGATTGACCCTTAATATTATGACTCTGGCAGGACTGGCTCTGGGGGTCGGGATGCTTGTGGATAACTCTATTGTTATTCTGGAAAATATCTTCAGGTATCGTGAAAAAGGAACAAAATTAACTTCTGCCGCCATTCTTGGTACCCAGGAAATGATAAATGCTATTACTACATCCACACTTACAACAATTTGTGTATTTGCTCCTATTATAATATTCAAGAGCCAGCTGGATATTTATGGAGAACTTTTTGCAGGCCTCTCCTTTACTGTAGTAATATCCCTGGCTTCTTCACTAATTGTTGCAGTAACCCTTATTCCCGTTCTTGCCAGTCATTACCTGCCTATTTCCAGTAGAAAACAGAGGCCTTTAAAGGGAATATTGAGATTGATAGACAACACCATGGAATCTTTATTTACCCGGCTGGATAATTCTTATAAAAGAACAATAGCCCGGGTACTAAAGCACAAAGTAATTACAATTTTAATTATTCTGATAATCTTTCTTGGATCCATGGCCCTTCTTATTGGTGCAGGATTTCAGTTTATGCCTTCTCAAATGGATGAAATGATACAAATATCAGTAGAACTTCCTCATGGGACCAAACTTGAGGTTACAGAAGCAGTTCTTCTTCAGTTTGAGTCAATAATCCGTGATGAAATTAATGGATTTGAAGAAATAGTTATAGAAGCTGGTTCTAAAAGCTTTTTTGGTTTTCTGGGAGCAGCAGAAACTAATAAGGGGACAGTAATGGTCAATCTTCCCCCCTTCAAAGATAGAATAGATAATTCTGATACTGTAAAAGAGAAGCTGAGAAGCCATTTTAACGACTTCCCTTCTGCTGTTTTTTCATTCGGAAGTAACCAGGGAGGAGGTTTCCAAAGCAGCCCTGTAGATATTCTGGTCAAGACAGAAGATCTGGAAAAATCCAAAGAAGTTGCAGAGCGGATTAGGGATCTTCTTGAAGAAAGGTTTCCTGAAGTCACAGAACCACTGGTTAATCTTAAAGATGGTCTTCCCCAGGTAGAGATAATGATAGACAGAGATATGCTCTACTCCTTCGGTCTTAATATTTATTCTGTAGGGCAGGAGATAAAAGCAAGTATCAATGGAATAACTGCATCACAATACAGAGACAGAGGCTCAGAATATGATATTCTAATTATTCTGGATGAAGAAGATAGAAATGATCTGCCGGATCTGGATAAAATATTTGTAATAAATCCTTCAGGACAAAAAATACCCATGGCAAGTTTCGCCAAATATGAAAAGACAATGGGCCCGGTTTCAATTATAAGAGAAAATCAGACCAGAACAGTACATGTAACTGCCGGTAATTTACCTGGAACCTCCTTAAATGAAATCTCTGTTAAAATTGAAAAGATGATTAGAGAGGAAATCCCTGCTGAAGAAGGTCTTTTAATAGAATTTTCAGGAGACTTTGCTAATTTAATGAAATATGGGGTCAAACTTGTAATTATAATACTTGTTTCTGTATTCCTTGTTTTTGGTGTAATGGCAAGTCAGTTTGAATCATTTCTGGATCCAATTATTATACTTTTTACAATACCCCTTTCTCTTATAGGGGTTGTTCTACTGTACATAGCTACAGGAGAGATGTTCAATATACTTACAGCTGTTGGCTTAATAATGCTTTCCGGTATTATTGTAAACAATGGGATTGTCCTTGTAGATTATACAAACCTTCTCAGAAAAAGAGGAATGTCCATAAATGAGGCCTGCATAGAAGCAGGAGGTAACAGGTTAAGGCCTATATTAATGACAACACTAACAACAGTTCTGGGACTTATTCCTATGGCCTTCTTTCCCGGAGAGGCGGCCGCTCTGGTAAACCCAATTGGGAAAACTGTTGTAGGAGGACTTGCTTTCGGTTCAGTTCTGACCCTTTTTCTTGTTCCCGTTGTATATGCAATTTTTAATGAAGCAAGTGAAAAAATAGCAGCAAAAAAAGAAATAAAAAAGATAAAACGCAGAGAAGAAAGGATATCCACTGTATCCAGGGGAAAAAACCATGAAAAGAATTGAAATTATAGCTAACAGATCTATACAGGAAGATATGCTCGATGCATTTAAAAAAGCTGATATTGTAAAACATTATACACTTATACCCATTGTCCTTGGAGTCGGTTCTTCCGGCCCCAGAATGGGAGATCATATATGGCCTGAAGAAAATTTTAGTATTACAGTTTATTGTGATAATCAGGAAGCTGAAAAAATTAAACATGTTATAACTGAGTTAAAATCCTTTTTTACCAAAGAAGGTATAAAACTTTTTGAATTGTTTTAAATTGAACTCTAAATAGTATGTTTTTTCAATAACTCTTCGAGTTTTTAGAAAACACTATTGAGTTTTTGATTTTGTAGCCTATAATTAAAGTATGAGTAAATCTAAACATACAAATACCGGAGCTGATGAGCTTCTAAAAACAATATTTCAATATGTAGTAAAAATAGCAAACGAAAGAGATGTAGATAAACTTCTTGTTAATCTGGCAGATATGGGTAGAGACCTGGTCTCTGCAGATAGATGTACAGTCTGGCTAATAGATAGACAAGAAGAAAAAATTTGGACCAAGGTAGCTCATGGTATTGATAGAATTGAAATCCCATTATCTAAAGGTATTGCAGGATATGTAGCAAAAACAGGCGAACACCTTGTTATTAATGATGCCTACATGGATGATCGCTTCGATCAGCAGGTGGATATTACAACAGGGTACCACACAAGAAACATCCTGGCCCTTCCTGTACAAAATAATCAGGGTGAAACCATTGGTGTTTATCAGGCTATAAATAAAATGACAGGGAATAAAAGGTTTTCAAAAAAAGACCTGGAACACCTTCTACTGGCTACAAGCTATACAGGGAACCAGCTGGATGCAATTGCTTTACAGGAAGAAATAGAATCTACCCAGCGTGAAATTATTCTTACTCTTGCAGAAACAGGAGAAATGAGATCAAAAGAAACCGGAAATCATGTAAAAAGAGTAGCAGAATATTCTGCAATTCTAGCCGAAGCATATGGTCTTGAACCTGAAGAAATAAGACTTTTAAAAGATGCCTCTCCCATGCATGATATTGGGAAAATTGCCATTCCGGACTCAATATTACTAAAACCGGGTCGTCTGACAGATGAAGAAAGAAATGAAATGAAAACTCATACAACTCTTGGTTTTGAGATGCTGAATCATTCAGATCGTGAATTGTTGAAAACTGCAGCATTGGTAGCACTTCAGCATCATGAAAAGTGGGATGGTACAGGATACCCTAATGGATTAAAAGGCACTGATATTCATATTTTTGGACGATTACTGGCTATTGCTGATGTCTTTGATGCTCTAATATGTAAAAGAGTTTATAAAGATCCCTGGCCAGTTGAAAAAATAATTACGATGTTTAT
>DAOWEB010000210.1 GCA_030638735.1 Spirochaetaceae bacterium | reverse complement strand
AGCTCTATATACTTGACTATTCTTATAATGTTTATTATATAGTACTCATGAACAACAATAAATCACCCGAAAGGGTTCAGGAAAGAAAAGTTAGAGCTATTGCTTTACAAGTTGTAGTAATATCTGCATTAGCTATAGTATTTAAACAGCCAATCATAATGCTCCTTCTAAGTTTGGACTTTATTATAAGAGCATTTATCAATAGTAAATATAGTCCTCTTGCGATTATTTCCAAAAATTTTATTTCAAAACTTCTTCCTTTTCGTAATAAAATTATTTTGATGAGACCAAAGAAATTTGCAGCTTCAATCGGAGTTATTTTATCTCTTGCAGCAGGAATATTCGGATTGGCAGGACAAACTTCAATCATGCTCTATATTACAATAGTACTGCTGACCTTCTCATTTCTCGAAACATTTTTTAAGTTTTGTGCAGGATGCTGGATGTTCAGTATATTAATACATCTCAACATTATTAGTGAAGACAATTGTATCGACTGCAGTTTAACAACTGTAGATTGAATACCCGGAAACAGGGAGTTATAATACACACATTCAATAATTCTTAAAATTGACTTAATTATTAATGCTAAATTTCAGTGTACTCCTAGTACCATTATAATCTTCGATAGCAAAACTTCCACCCAGCTGCTCACTAAGCACTTTTACAAGCATAAGACCAAACCCCTCCTGCATATCGAAATCAAATCCTTCAGGTAAGCCCTTACCATTATCCTGCAGAGTAAGAGTAACATTCCCCTTATCCTCTTTTAGATTGACCTCTATTAGTCCGGAATCTCTTCCGGTAAATGCATATTTCATTATATTTGTAAGAAGCTCATTTACAATAATTCCGATAGGAACCAATATTTTAGGATCAAGTTGAAAATCATCAATTTGTTTCTCAATTTTTTGATTAAAATTCACCGGGAACAGACCAATTATTTCATCAATTAAATTATCAAGATACTTCTTAACTGACGTAACCTGATAATCATCGGAGAGTAACAGCTTTTCATAGAGTACCTGCATACTGCGGACACGCCCAATAGCATCCTGCAAAGCAGAAATTGCTGCAGGTTGATTAATCGACTGAGCCTGAAGAGAAAGAAGACTTTCAATTGATGCAAAATTATTTTTTATTCGATGATGAACTTCTTTGAGAATGATCTCTTTTTCTGACAACTGACGTTTTACTTCATCTTCTGCATTTTTTCGTTTGGTAATATCACGGAATATTTTTAACTTTGAAATACTCCCGTCACTGTTCTTTATAGGTGTCTCTATCAGATCATATATGTCACCATTCTTTGGAGAAACCCACTCCCAGTGTACAGTTTTACCTGAAAGTATTTCGGGAAACTTACACCAGGAACAAGCAGACTTACTATTATAGAAATAGTCATGACATTTTATTCCTTCATAGGGTCCAAGCTCTTTTATCATTGAAGAATTTGCATACTGGATATCAAATTTCTGATTAACAATATAAACACCATCTTTCATCGCTTCAAGAATATTTTCCAGATTATCTCTCTCATTATGAAGCCCATGCTCAGCCTGTTTTCTCTTGGTTATGTCCTGAATTGTACCAATCATTTTTAATGGATTCCCTTCATTATCAGTTTCCAATTCTCCCTTTCCATGAACCCAGCACAACTGTTGATCAGAAATCCTTTTAATGCGGTACTCTTTATTGAAAGGTTCCTTATTTTCCAACACATTTATTGTAAAATAGTCCTGCATCATTGCACGATCTTCTTCATAAACAATATGAAGCCAGCTGGATACATCCTTTTTGTAGCTTCTATCAATACCGAATATATCTTCAAGGATTATTGAACTTTCCCAAATACCGCTTGTAATATCGATAATATAAGATCCGAGACTGGCAATTTTCTGTGATTCTCTCAGCAGATATTCACTATTTTCCAGCGCCAGCTCCGCCTTTTTAGACTCTGTAATATCAGACATAAATCCACGCATTTTGACTGGAATGCAATCACTTAGTTCCACATTTACCACATCACGCAGCCAGACCGTATCCCCGTTTTTTTTAAAAAACCGATACTCAAACACATGGGATTCTCCACGGGACGTACATTCGGAACAATACTTTGTGGCCCATCCCCGATCCTCTTCATGAATATGATCAGCCCAGAATTTCAGGTCTGTCCATTCTTCAGGGGCATAGCCTAGAATTTTCTGTGACTGAGGTGAGACATAGGTCCAGGAGTCATTTGGAATATCAAACTCCCATAAAATGGCCTCAATACTCCCTGCTATTTGATTGTACCGCGTTTCACTCTTTCGTATTTGTTCCTGAAGTTTATATTCATTTGTTACATCTCTGAATACCAGTACAACACCTGTAATTAAGCCGTCTGAATCTATAATAGGCGCAGCTGAATCAGCAATCTGATATTCATGTCCATCTTTGGCGATGAGAACTGTATGATTTGCCAATTCTACAGTTTTACCATTCGCAAGAACCTTATTAACCGGATTTTCAACTGGTTCCCGTGACCCTGCATTGATAATAGTAAATACATCCATAAGGGGCGTACCATATGCCGTTTCAAAATTCCAGCCGGTCAGCTGTTCTGCTACAGGGTTTATATTTGTAACATTTCCTGATACGTCTGTAGCAATAAAGGCATCTCCAATCGAGT
>DAOWEB010000310.1 GCA_030638735.1 Spirochaetaceae bacterium | reverse complement strand
TGCAGATAAGGATCTAATGCAGGCTGTTACAGAGAATATCCATATGCTGAGGCCGGAAAAAGGTGAGTATGTGGATATTGGACCTGAACTTGTTTTCGAAAAAATGGGTGTGAGACCTGATCAGATTGTAGATTATCTTTCTCTTATTGGAGATTCCTCTGATAATATTCCCGGTGTCAGGGGTATTGGTCCTAAAACAGCAGTAACTCTTTTGCAGAAATTCGAAACTCTTGATGGTATTTATCAAAATATTGATTCCTGTACCAAAGGGCAGATTCAAAAATTAAATGAAAATATGGCTAATGCCTACTTAAGTAAAAAGCTGATTGTATTAAACTATGATAAAGAGAAGGAAATTAATCCGGGTGATTATAGTTTAAATAAACTGGATTTATCCCTGCTTATACCTCTTTTTCAAAAACATGGTATGAACCGTCTTGTAAGTCGTGTTCAGAAAATACTTGGAAGTGAAAAAGTAACTGAGGGAGATACAGGTAAGTCTGATTCTGCCAGGGGTGTATATTCTACAGTATTTACTCTTTCGAAACTGGATGAGTGGGTAGCTCTTATAAAGAAAAATAAATGGTTTGCTCTCGATATTGAAACAGATAACATAGACCCCATGAAGGCTTCTCCTGTAGGATTTTCAATATCTGTTTCTTCCGGTCGGGGGTGTTACGTACCTCTTTATGCAGGAGGAGAGACTTATTTAACAGAAGATGAAGTGAAAGCCCGTATAATTGATATTACAGGGGATAACAATTTAAAACTTATAGGTCATAATTTTAAGTATGATTATAAGGTTTTAAAAAGATGGGGTGTAAAAGTTACCAATCTTGTCTTTGATACTATGGTAGCGTCATGGATTCTTGATACTGGAACAAATAGCTATAGTATGGATGTTTTGGCAGAAGGGTTTCTAAATTATACTACTGTTAAATATAAGGATATTGTTCCCAAAGAGAGTTTATTCTCTGATATTGACCTGGAAATTGCTGCACCTTACGCTGCAGAAGATGCAGATATAACATTTCGATTATATGAAATTTTAAAAAGAGATTTAAAGCTTCGGAAACTTGAAAAAATATTCTATGAACTGGAAATGCCACTGGTTTCAATTTTAGGAGATATAGAGTCTTATGGTATAAAATTAAATTCATCCAGTTTGAATAAATTTGGTTTGGAATTAAAAGAAAAACTTGCACGTCTCCAGGATGATATTTTTATAGAGTGTGGTAAAGAATTTAATATAAACTCAACAAAGCAATTACAGGAAGTTCTTTTTAAAGAAAGAAAGCTTCAACCTGTTAAAAAAACAAAGACCGGTTTCTCTACAGATTCTTCTGTTCTTGAAATACTTTCAAAAGAAGATATTGTCCCGGAAATGATTTTAAAATACAGAATGCTGATGAAATTGAAGTCAACATATGTGGATGCACTGCCAGGATATGTAAATCCTGATACTGGAAGAGTGCATACTAATCTAAACCAGACAGGAACAGCTACAGGAAGACTTTCAAGCAGAGATCCCAATCTTCAGAATATACCAATAAGATCGGAAGAGGGGCGAAAAATAAGAGAATCGTTTACTGTGGAACCAGGCTTTACATTATTAAGTGCTGACTATTCCCAGATTGAATTGGTTGTTCTTGCTCATCTTTCCGGGGATACTGCTCTAAAAAATGCTTTTATTTCCGGAAATGATATACACAGTGAAACAGGGTCTTTAATTTTTGATAAGCCTCTTAATGAAGTCACAAAAGATGATCGTAGAATAGCTAAAACAATAAATTTTGGGGTAATGTATGGAATGTCTTCATTCCGTCTTGGCCGTGACCTTGGAATACCCCGAAAGAAGGCAGAAGAATTTATAACCTCCTATTTTACAAAGTATAATGGTATACGGACTTTTATGGATAAGGTTATTGCAGGAGCTGAAAAATCGGGGAAAGTTTCTACTTTTATGGGCCGGGAGAGGTTCATTCCAGGTATTAATAGTCGTAATAAAACTGAAAAATCAGGTGCAGAGAGGATGGCGGTTAATACTCCAATACAGGGTTCTGCTGCAGATATAGTAAAATTGGCAATGTTAAAAATCACTGACAAGCTAAAAGAACTAGGGCTGAAATCTAAAATGATATTACAGGTTCATGATGAACTAATTTTCGAAGTTCCGGATTCTGAGCTGAATATAATGGAAAAGCTTGTAAAAGAAGAGATGGAAACAGCAGTTTCTTTAAGTATTCCGTTACGAACCAGTATAGAGACTGGCAAAAATTGGGGAGATTTTCATTAAGTGGTTCTTGGTTTGACAGGAAAGTATTGTTCTGGTAAAAATCTGGCTGCCGGTTTTTTTATTAGTAGAGACTGGTATGATTTAGATATGGATCGTTTCGGCCATGATGCTCTTGAATCTATGTCAGATGAAATAATTAAGGCTTTTGGTGAGGGTATTTTATCTGAAGACGGAAATATTGATAGAAAAAAACTCGGAGCTATTGTGTTCAGCAGCAAAAAAAAATTATTACTTTTGGAATCAACAATTCATCCGGAGATGATAGATCGCTGCAAAAAAGAAATTAAAAGTAATTCCCATAAAAATATTCTGATAAATGCTGCAATTTTGCATCATATGGAATTGAACCGTTTGTGTGATTCTGTTTTATGGGTAGAATCTTCTCTGTTTACCCGGTTAAGACGTGGGATTAATCGAGATAATCTTTCTTTTTTGTCTATTATTAAACGTATATATGGCCAACGTAAACTAGATGCTAAATACTGGGTGGAAGATGTCGATATTTATAGTATACAGAACAGTGGTACCAGGAGTAGTCTGGAAACTGAAGTTAATTCTTTAATAGACAAATTTGAAGAGAGAGTGTAGAAATGGAGCAGAAAAAAATACTGTGGATTTTATTATCAGTAACGTTATTTCTTTTTATTGTATCAATTACCGGTGTTGTATGGTTCTATCCTGGTCGAATAGCAGTTGCAGAAGATAGTAGTAACAATTCGTCAGATAATCAGGAGCAGGCAGCTGTTAATTTTGATCCTGTTGAATGGGTAAGGGAGGGAGAGGCTTTTCCTGGTTTGACAGATACTCCCTCAGATGGTGAAGAGGGGTTCTCTATAGTCTATGGTGAAACTGAAAGCGGTGAACCAGTTGTAAATCTTGTTGCAGATAATACTATTAAAGAGGTTGATAATAAAACAAGCTCTTCTGATGTAAGTGTTCCTGCATCCACATTGGAAGAACCTGTAAAAGTTGTAACTGCAACTGTATTAAATGTAGCAGCTCCGGTACCTAAAAAAATAAATGTTCTTGAGTACTGGATACAGGCAGGCTCTTTTTCCAGTAGATCCAGGGCAGAGAGTGCCAGCAAAACTCTTTCAGATAAGGGTTTTTCTAATTTGATAACAATAAAAACTGTTGATGATGGTGATTATTATCGGGTAAGAATGGGTCCTTATCTAAGTAATGCAGAGGCTGAGAAGTTCCTTAAATGGGTTAAAGAGATTGAATTTTATGAAAAAAGTTATATTTCCCAGGTGTATGTGCAAAAAACTGTAAACTAGCCCTTCGGCCATTTCGATATGCTGCCTTGGCAGCTACTCAATGACCGAAATCCCGAAGACCTAAGAGGAAAGATGGAGAAGGATAAGTGGAAGAAGGAGTTAGCTGAGTCTTACAGGTCTGTCACTGATCTTCCTGGAAATTTTAAATTACTTAAAGTAGAAGAGGATTATTTTAAAACTGGAAATGACAGGTTTAGACTTTCTGTTCCCATAGATTACTTTAATCTGGCATGTTCCAATGAGGACGATCCTATACGACGGCAGTTCATGCCTCAGATTGGTGAGCAGGTAACTACACCCTGGGAGATCAATGATCCTCTTGGAGAGAATCCTCATAAGGTTACAGAAAGGTTGATTCACAGGTACCGGGACAGAGCGTTGTTTCTTGCTTCCGATACCTGTGCAATGTACTGCAGACATTGCTTTAGAAGGGATTATTTATCAACAAATCCCTCCCCCTTAAATAGGGTTGAAATAGAGAATGCAGCAAAATATTTGAGGTCTCATTCAGAGATAAAAGAACTTATTATTTCCGGCGGTGACCCTCTTATGTTAGATGATTCCAGGTTGGAGGAACTTCTTACTGCTTTTAGGAATTCCAGACCTGATATTGTTTTTAGAATTGCAAGCAGGATGCCTGTTGTTCTTCCTTCCCGAATTACAGATTCCTTAAGTAATTTACTTTCAATTTTTAAGCCATTATTTTTTATAACCCAGTTTAATCACCCTAAAGAACTTGCTAAATCATCCAGACAGGCTGTTTCCATTCTAGTGAATAATGGCATTCCTGTATTTAATCAGGCAGTACTCCTTAGATCTGTAAATGACAGTGTAGATGTTCTGGCTGAGCTGTTTCAGGAATTACTTAGATCCAGTGTAAAACCTTATTATCTTTTTCAGGGGGATCTTGCCTCGGGAACCCATCATCTAAGAGTATCCATCATTAGGGGGCTTGAAATTATGAAAGAACTCCGGACAAGAATTTCAGGACTTGCAATGCCTGTTTATGCTGTTGACCTGCCGGGAGGGGGTGGTAAAATTCCTCTCACTGAGTCATATATTCAAAAAATTACCGATACAGAAATTATTTTTAAAGATTTGTCCGGCAAAGAATATTCATACCCTGTTGAATCGTAAAGACTGCATACATATTGATTATTCGTGGTCTCTATCGCTGCGAAACGATCTCTGTCCCGTGGTACAGACGTAGCATGCTACGTCTCTACTACTGCGAAACAATTCTGATCTCCACCCTTCTGTTCCTGTGAATTTCATTCTCATTGTCTGTAACAGGTCTTGTTCCTCCAAACCACTGGATAACAGGTTCTGTTTCAGGCATCCATCCTTCATTTTCCAGATGTTCTAATACATTATATGCTCTTTCTTTGGATAGCCTCTCTCTTCCTTCCTCTGTTCCTGTCATGGCACAGTACCCGGAAATTTCTACCAGTGCATTGGGTATGCTTTTCAATTCTTTGACAAGATCTTTGAGTTTTAAAGCTGTGTCTTTCTGTATACTTGTATTATTGGGGGTAAAATACAAAGTATGAATAGAAGTTATCATTTCTCTGACTGGCTCTGGAACTGGTTTTGTAATTTCCTGTGTAGTAATTATTTTTTCTTCTTCTATAACTGGTATTATCTCCCGCTTGTCCGGTTCTTTACTTGTAACCGATGGATTAGGTATTACCCTTTCAGTACTCACTCTGTTCTGTTTATTTATTGAAGTTTGAAAACTTGTATTATCATTAAATAAAAAACTATTTAATAACCATCTGCCGCCACTAAAAAATAGAAAAGCAAAAATTACACCCAATATAATAAATAAGGGCAGGAGTTTG
>DAOWEB010000356.1 GCA_030638735.1 Spirochaetaceae bacterium | reverse complement strand
TCAAAAGGGCAAAAAAAATACCGGCTAAAAAGCCGGTATAATAAAAATCAAAAAAATAAGAAGGGGAAATCAGTCCCCCGAAAGATATTGTCAGGGTTTTTTCCTCTTCTTCTAATCATATTAGAAAAAACTCTAAACTGTTATGAGGAATAAATCAAGGGGATATCCGCATAAATTTGCTAAAATTATTAACTATTCAGGGCGTTTCCTATGAATGGCACGTTGTGACGCGCCCATTCGTTACGATTTGGCTTTCCGGGGGTTCCGTCCTCTACTCACTGTAGCAAGGCTGAATTTTAAGACTCAAGTACTAATATATTGACAATACATCGTATACTCAGTACCTTTTTTAATGAACTACGGGGTTACCTGACAGCCTCAATTGCACTAATATACAAGAAATAATTCTTGAATATTAAGGGATAAAAGTGAATATACTGCAAAAAATCGGCTTTTTAGCCTACTATCCCGCTTGTTTTCAGTATACTCATTATGTTTTGGATTTTCGTGCCTTGTGTTCGTAATTAATGGTAAAATTAGTTTTTGATGACAAATCGGGATAGGAGCTTGTTATGAAAAAGATCTTTAATTCCAAAAAATCTCATATATCTTCTCGATTAATAAAAATTAGAATAATTATCACAGGATTTGTATTGGGAATAATTTTTATATTGCTGTCCGTTTATCTGGCAAATCAATATATGAAAAAGATCGAGGAACAAAGATTAACCAATTTAAACCAAATAGTACAGATTGCGAGAAATTCAATTGAGCCGGTACTTATCAAATATCGAGCAGGAGAACTAATAAAGGAAGAAACGATTGAAAAGGTTCGAAACCTTGTGCGCAGAATGACATATCGTGATCATGGTGTGAATAATTATATTTTTATGAGCACATATAACGGAATCATGCTCGTCCAGCCATTTGAACCACAAAAAGAAATGACAGACCAGTGGGACTTAAAGGATGATTTAGGTATTTATATTATTCGTGTACTTATAGAAACAGCCAAAAAAAATAAGGATGGTGGTTATTTAACCTATCATTACCATACTCCGGAATCCTCTTTTCCTGAGGAAAAGATATCATATGTTATTGGCATACCGGAGTTGGAATGTTATATCGGCACAGGTAAATATATGGGGGATATCCGGAAGTCTCAACGCGTTCACCTATTTAAAATCATAGGCTTAAATGTGGTATTAATTGTCTTGCTGGTATTGCTGATTAAGTTTTCTCTGAGGGAAATACAAACCAAAAACCGGATTCTTCAGGATGAGATAAAATTACGCCGGCTGACTGAGAAAGAGTTAATAAAACACCGCAACAATCTTGAAGAATTAGTAGAAGAACAGACAAAAAAAATCAGTGAGAATGAAGTAAAATATCACAAATTATTTGAAAATGCCAATGACGCAATTTTTATTATGAAAGACAACATGTTTATTGACTGTAATCAAAAAACATTGGAGATATTCGGCTGTGAGAATAACCAGATTATAAAACATACTCTCATGGATTTTTCACCTGATCTGCAATCCGACGGACGCACTTCCGAAGATAAAGCTTTGGAAAAAATCAAATTAGCACTTGAAAACGAACCCCAATTTTTCGAATGGCTACACTGCCATTATGATGGAACTACATTTGACACAGAAGTCTCGTTAAACAGGATAGATATAGGAGGTGAAAGAGTTCTACAGGCAATAGTCAGAGACGTAACTGACCGTAAACATACCGAGGAAGAACGCAAAAAATTGATATTAGAGCTTCAGGAAGCACTTAACAACATCAAAACCCTGAAAGGCTTGTTACCAATCTGTGCTAATTGCAAAAAAATCCGTGATGATAAAGGTTATTGGAGCCAAATAGAAGGATATATCGAAAGTCACTCAGATGCATTATTCAGTCATGGGATATGTCCTGAATGTGAGGAAAAACTTTATGGGGATCAGGATTGGTATAAAAAAATGAAAAAGAAGATATAACACATATAAGCTCCTCCAGTGTCAATGACAAAGTGGTTTCCGGCCCCGAAAAAATCGTTTCCAAAAGCGGAAATGAATGGAACCGGAACCAATACGTCACTTGGGTTCGAAATTCTCAGTAGTATACAGAAAAAGATCTGTATCAAACACATATAGACGGTCTCCTCATCCTTGGAGCCGTAGAATCAATTCGGTACCTGACCGCCTGGGCTGGTTGTTCACCTTGCTTGCTTCCGACCAGCCTTCTTCTAAATTCTCAAAAGGGCAAAAAAAATACCGGCTAAAAAGCCGGTATAATAAAAATCAAAAAAGTAATAAGGGGAAATTATTCCCTTGAAAAATATCGTCAGGTTTCTTTCCTCTTCGTTTATTCATATTGAAAAAACTTTAAAACCGTTGAATGCATTAGGTCAAGTACTAAACTATAGGATTTTTTATAATTAATAAATATTTAAATCACTTAGTTGATAAGTGAATAACCGAAAATATACCATAGTAGAATAAAAGAGCCTTTTCATGATAAAGTTCGTGGATGTCATACAATATAATTACCCACAACGGGAAAGCCCATATGGATGAACTTCTGGGATCGGCTCTATTAGCCCTTCACCTTAAAGAGATTCCTGAGACCATAGAACGTATAAATCCACAGGAAGCAGCAGATCTTGTGTCATCAGATAATATCCCTGATAATACATATTTTATAGATTGCGGCCTTGTACTGGACAGCAAAAAAGGACTGTTCGATCACCATCAGGACAGAGACCTTGATAGTGCTGTATTGTTAATTTTTAATGAGTACTTCTCTCATATGAAAGACACTGAGCTTCACAATTATATTAAACTTGTTTCAAAAGTTGATACAAAAGGGGCCATGAGTCTGGATGATTTTCATCTTGTCAGTGAAAGCAGAGACTACTTCTCCTTCGGTCAGGGAGTACTGCTCAATACATTTGAAAATGACCCAATGCTGGTTCTAAAAATTTTTATTGAAGGTTTGGATGATAAAATTTCTTTTGAAAAACTAAAACAAAAAGCTGATATATGGTTAATAGAATCTGGAAATATTGAAATAATAGAAGTTGATCACATTAAAATTATTAAATATCTGAACAAAGCTCCATCAGAATTAGTTTCACCGATTCGTTCTGTTATTTCTAAAATTGTTGACGATAACGATATTACTGCAATTTTATCTTTCGATGATAAACAAGCCGATGTTTTAACTCTATTCAGAACAAACTATGGACATAATAATATTGATTTCTCAAAATCAAATCCGTCAAAAACCATTTTTAAACATCCCGGAGGGTTTTTAATGAAATTCATCCCTTCCAATGGAAATGAATGGATAAAATTGATCAAAGAATCTTATGGAGAAACTATTTACTTTAACAGCAGGCAGGATCCCCGGTCCTGAAGGTGTTCCTGAACTTTTACTGTCTGAATCATTTTAGAGCTACTTAGAAGTCTTTCTATAAGTAAATCTACTGCCAGTTTTGAAGCTAATATCGGATCCATCCTCATGGTAGTTATTCTGGGTGTCCGAAAGCGGGAATAATCCAGCAGATCTCCATGGGCAATCAGAGACATTTCTTCAGGGATGGAATACCCCAGTTTTTCCAGAATATATTTCAACCCGGCTGCTAAATCATCATCAAGACAAAGAGCAGCACTGGGTTTAACTTTTCCAGTCATTATGGATTTGAAAGTGTTTGAATTTTTTTCGAAAGAATCTATCTCAAAATGAACAACATAATCTTCCCTAAAGGGAATCCCGTGTTCTTCCAGAGCCTTCTGATAGGCGAAATATCGGTTATTGGACAGGCTGGGAAGATTGTATCGTTCTGTATGAACATATAAAATTTCACTGTGCCCCAGATCTATAAGGTATTTTACTGCATCATAGGTGGACTGAAAGTCATCCAGTGCAACATTGGAAAATTTATTGTGAGCAGCAGGGTTATTAAATACAACTACAGGTATCCCCTGGCTTTCCAGTTCCATTAAATAAGATTCATTGTAATAGGAGAAAGATACCAATCCTTTTACATTGGCTTTAATAACTCCCCTTATATTCTCCTCTTCTGTAATAAGGTGGTTATACGGTATCAACAGGAAGGAACCGCCTTTAGATACAACAATTCTCTGGGCTTCCTCAATATATCTTCTAAGGTGGCGCCAGTTGTGGTTTGTTGAAGATGACAAATTAAATATTAAACCGATTGTTAATAGCTGTTCCTGAACTGCTTTTTCCTGGGAAACAGTCCTTTTATACCCTAAGTTACTCGCTGCTTTACGAACCTTCTCTCTTGTTTCTTCAGCGACATTCCCTTTTCCTGAAAGTGCCATGGATGCTGTTGTTAAAGAAACCATTGCTGCACGAGCTACTTCCTTTAGTGTTGCTGATGTCTGTTCCCGTGTTGACTGTTTTCCCATACTGAAGAACCTCTTATTCTTATTATAGCGAGATCCTTAAAAGTTAGCAATAAAAAACTTATTTATTTACAAAATTTATATCTATATTTTAGTAAATTATTACCAATATTTTACAAAATTACTCTTGACAACTGATATTTTCTGATTTACCATGTTTAGTAATAATATATAGAGGAGTGTTAATTATGAAAAACCTGATTAGAAAGGTAGCTTTGATGACGCTGTGTTTAAGCATTCTATTACCGACTCTAATGTTTGCAGGCGGTAAAACAGAAGAAAAAGCTGACGAAGTAGTGACAATTACAGTTTGGGACTGGTTTCACGAATCAGGAGGCGCACAGGGAGAGTTTACAAAAAATGTTGATGCTGCATTTCAGAAAATGTACCCCAATATAAAGGTAAACCATGAAACTGTTGCTCATCCACCATACGGAGCGTATGCTGCCTCAATGGCTGCCCGGGAGGGAGCAGATGTTATTCTGATTCATGCAAATGGACAGAATTTCCAGGATATGGCCGATTCACTTGTTATTCTGGACGATTATATTGTAGATATAAAAAACCAGTTTCCTGAATCAACTTTAGCAGATACATGTCCTGACCGTGATATAACAAAAGGTGTTCGCGGTCTTCCTGTTACTGTTCAGGGCTGGGTATGGTATTACAATAAAAACCTGTTCAAAAAAGCAGGACTTGATCCGGAAAATCCTCCTAAAACATGGGATGAATTCCTTTCTGCCTGTGAAGCTCTTCAGAATGCCGGTATTATACCTGTCGGATTCGGTGAAGGCATCCACCTTGAAATGATGATTGCCGGTACAATGGATCAGGTTCTTTCACTGGACGAAAAAAGAATGTTATTGGCTGGTAAAATGAAATTTACAGATCCAAAAATTACCAATGTTTTTGCAAAATTCCAGAAACTCTTTCAGGCTGGTTATATGGACAAAGCAGGTCTGACAACTCCATTGCTGCGAGAAATGGGAGAACGTTTTATGGCTGGAGAAAGTGCTATCTTCCGGGGATTTGTATCTGATATTTTTAACTGGTACGAATTTGGAAACGCTCTTGGTGGAGAAAATCTGGGTGTTATAACCAACTTTGATTTCGCTCCTTCTGCCCATAGTGGTGTTGCCGGAGTAGCTGCAGGTGTAGCATATGCTGTTCCTACTTACAGTAAAAACAAGGAAGCTGCCATTGCATATGTAAAATTTACTGCAAGCAAAGAAGCCGCTAATATCCTGCTGTCAGAAACCGGGGGAGTGCCTGCAAATTTAAATGCAGACAAGAGTCTTCTGGCTAATGAAGCCGGTCAGAAAATATTGGATATTGTTGCAACAAGTATTGTTCCCCCTTCAAAAGCATTTATCCAGACAGTTCAGTGGGCAACACTTCGAAGTCATTCTCCATTATTAATTACCGGTGAATTAACACCTGAAGAATTCGGTCAGGCAATTGATGATTCACGGGAATAACTCTGCAGAATAATCTTTTTGGCCCGGATAGTTCCGGGTCAATTTTTCTTTAAATTAGAGTTGAGACTCATATAATAATATATTAGACTTTCAAAAATGAGGAGTTAATATGCTTAATAGTCCTGGAATGAGGAGGAGTGCACTCAGTTTTGTTCTGCCCCTTATTGTTCTGCTTTTTATTTTTATGGTATATCCCACTGTCAGCACGCTTTATCTGGCATTTACCAGGTGGAATGGTTATACTCCCCCAATATTGAATGGCATACAAAATTTTACACATCTCTTTAAAGATAAAAGTTTTCATGCATCTTTGAAAAATCTGGCAATTCTGGTTTGTTATATTCCAGTTTGGACAATCTTGCCACTTTTTTTTGCAGAACTGATCAGACAACCAAAACATGGAAGTTCTTTTTTCAGGTCAACAGTTTTAATCCCATTTGTAATTTCTCCTGTAATTTTAGGAATGCTGTTTAAACAGCTTCTTGGGGTGGAAGGACTTGTGAATGAAATTATTATACGTATTACTAATAATCCTGACGGAATTGGTTTTCTGACAAATCCCCGTGTTGTAATACATGTGCTTGCAATGATTACAATTTTTAAATTTTTTGGTTTCGGAGTTATTCTCTATTACGGGGCCATGAGCAAAATTTCCGAATCTTTATATGAATCTGCAGAGATGGACGGATGTACATGGCTGCAGACTCTGACACATGTAACAGTTCCCGGTATCAATCATACAATCGGCTTTTTTATTGTCCTTGGTTTTGTTACCTTCGTTGCCAGAATGTTTCCCCTGACATTCACCCTCACAAAGGGAGGCCCGGGATATGCGTCTTTTGTTCCTGAGTTCGGTATTTATTTTCATGCGTTTGAAAACAGTCGAATGGGGTATGCCTCAACATGGGCCTTGTTTGTTTACCTTCTGACCCTAATTGTAATTGTAATTCAGAATACCCTGATGATGAAGGAGGATAAGTAATGGCTGCACTTAGGAAAAACAATCTCCTTATAACATTGCTTTTGATCCTTATCGCTATTGGTTTTCTACTTCCTTTTTATTATATGATAATTACCAGTTTTAAATCCATGGATACCTATTTAGTTAATAAATTTTTACCTCCTTCGGAATTTACCATGGACAACTACACATGGTCTTTTGCCAAGCAGAATATATTGCTGAATTACAGAAATAATGTTCTAATACTTGTTTCCACTCTAATTCCGTTCATATTTTTAACAACAGGAGCAGGTTTTGCTATAGGAAAACTAAATTTACCCTTTAAGAAAACCTTTCTTTTTATTATTTCTGCTATTATGGTACTTCCCCAGATGGTTCTGACTATTCCCCTTTACCGCGAACTTGTACAAATGCACCTTTTGAATTCCATTCCGGGACTTATTTTGGTTTATCTGGCTTATTTTGGCCCTTATTCAGCCTACCTTATGGCCACTTACTTTAGAAATGTTCCGGATACCTATATTGAGGCCGCTCTAATCGATGGAGCCGGTCTCTGGCGTATTTACGGCAGTGTTATGCTCCCTATGGCAAAACCTATGATTATGACTGTTTTAATTATTGCTTCTCAGCAGATATGGAATGAACTTACCTTTGCACTAATATTAATTCGCACCTCATCAAAGAGAACCATTATGGCTGCTAT